>NZ_CP047657.1 GCF_009906955.1 Paraglaciecola mesophila | reverse complement strand
AATGTCCTTTATAAGAAATGCTACCAATTTCAATTTGCCCTTTATTTTGAGGGAGCCTCTTAGGTGAAGACTCAGACCAGAAATCTGATAGATATTGTACTAACCCTTTTTTAGCTTTCCTTGGTGTACTAGCATATTGAATATTCCAGCCAAAATGACGACTTAACATTCCTAAAACTGTTGTTTTTCCTGCGCCATTTGCTCCTGTAATAACTGTGAGGTTAGGATGGAAATCAATCTTCACAGAATCAAATTGTCTCCAGTTTTTAATTTCTATACTTTCAAACATGTTCTATCCTTGAATATTATAATTGATGCCAATGACGGCTTAGGCGCATAACGCCCGGCTTGGGCGTCTGTGTGGAGCCGATTGTTATGCATTTTTATAGTACCTTATGCATAGGAATGCCTTCTTCAAATTCCAAGAAAGCTCTTCCTGCTGGAGTATCTTCAACGCGAAAACCATAACTCTCAAAAAACGGAACAAGGTCTATATAAGCAGCCGCTAGTGTTATCTCTTGAATTCCTTTCTCTTTGCAGTAATTTTCGCAATTTTTAAGTAGTTCTTGAAATAGCCCAAGCCCTTTAAAATACTGGAAACGATACCGTCTTTCGGACTCCGGTATTGGCGCGTAGGGGTTCACAAATGTAACATCAGATATTCGTAAGACATTAGGCCATGTTACGGCGAGCAACAGTTCAGCACACTGTGTTTCTTCAATTTCTGTATCAATTACATCCGCTGTAATATACAAAATATCCTTTAATACTTTTAATCCAGTGTAGCGCTCCATTGCAAGATATATTTTTGGAGAGTTTTCGTCGAAAAATGATGCTAATGCTTGTTTATTACAGTCTGGATTATTTTGGACATATCTATCCCAAGCTCCTCCTCCGATCTCAGCCATGCAGCCTGATTTTATCTGAGAAATCTCTCCAAGCTTCTTTCTATCTCTAGTTTTAATAACGACTTCCTGAGAAAACTTGCTCCGAATAGATTCCTCTGGAAATATATCAAATAAATTCATACGTCGTTCCATGTGTTAGCATAACAATTTAATATAGCGCGATTTGCGCGTTTTTCTGCCGACGCATCGCTCATTTTTATACTTCCGCTATTAATACCAAACTAACTATCATATTGCTACATAAAGGAAAACTGGCGATCTGGATAAAATGATAAGAACAAAAACGAGCGATTGGGTCGTTTTCCTGAATATATGGGAAAGCCCTTTAACTTGTATATCCAAACAGGGGGTTTACGCCTAAATAATCAAAAATATTTTAGTCAGCTATTTTAGTGAATACAGAAGGGTAGAATCAGTCGAGGGACTCTTGATCGCTCATTGACGTCAGTCAATTTTTCTAGTGCAAACTTCCGCTTTACGTACATGGCTGCAGTTCAAATTTCAAAACTTAAACGGAAGAAAATGGCACTTAGGTGTCAATTAAGATGATTTTTAATATTATCGAACCTTAGCCATCCCTGTTTTACTTGCCTGGTATTGCATCGGCTCGGCTTGCACTGTTTGTTTTGGCGATAATTTTCTGAATAAAAAACCTACTAATATGTTAGCTTTTTCTATCCACCGCTTAAGTAAACCTGCAGTCTCATCCGAGATCTAACCGTAAAACCCTTCACCCGATTGGTCAGTTTTTGATTTTGGTGCAAAAATTGTTTTAGCATCCCAATCGATGTATTTTAACTCTATACCGACGATTTTAGACACACTAAACAATGTATCGAGAGCGACATTAACAAGGACTGCATCGCGTAATTTAAGAGGCTTGGCTTGCTTCTGTGCAGCGGGTTTTTGCTTGAGTTGCTCGGACACAAACTTAGTAAAAAGTTTTGAGTGCTTCCATGGGTCAGGGAGTTCATAAATACCAATAAAAATCGGATAGAAGCTAATTTTCACTTAATACTATGATGGCCAAGTAGGCCTGAGATCATAAATCCGAGATACGCTTTGCGAGCGTTTTTTGGCATCGTTTGCCAAACATCATCGCGAAGCTCAACAAGATTGCTAAGCACAATTTCTTTGTCTGTGTGGTCGATCGCAAAGTCCTGTTGGGAAAGGGTGACTTATTTATGACGTATCATGTTAGTATGAAAAATTTCCAGTAAGCTAATCAACTACAATATGTAATTTTTTCTACCAAATAATTTAAATTCTCATACTGATGTCCTTCATAACTTCCGAAATTTATTTCTTCTTCATTCACCAATAAATCAACAAAGTTTCTGTATTGCTTATCTTTGAACGGGTCAACAGAGTTTGGTCCGAAAATAGCAGATAGGTTAAAAGTAAGCGTCCGATAATTCCACCTAGCGCTTAGCAAACTGCCATGGTAGCAGTTGCTCGATATTGACATCGGGCTGGCTGAGTTCATCAAGGCAAGTCATCACATACTCGAATACGTTCAGGTCGTTGGCTTTAGCCGTTTCGATGATGCTGTAGAGAACAGCGCTGGCGTTTGCGCCTGTGGCCGTTTGGCTAAACAGCCAGTTTTTCCTACCTATGACGAACGGCTTTATCCCGCGCTCAGCGCGATTATTATCGATACTCAGTAACCCGTCGAGTGTATAGCGTTCCAGCTTTTTCCATTGGTTTAAGCAGTATTGTATCGCTTCGCCCAACTTGGTTTTGGGTAACACTTGTTGAGCCGATTTCATTAGCCACATATGAAGCTGGCTTAGCAACGGCACACTTTTTTCTTGTCTTGTAATATATCGCTCTTCTACCGTTTTATCTTTTAGCTGGGTTTCTAGGCGGTAGAGTTTTTGGATGTGATTGAGTGCCCAATCCGCTTTGCCACTGCCTTTCTTACCTGCGCCTTTTTTGGCTTCCATGAACTTACGGCGTGCATGTGCCCAGCAACCAATGAGTGTGGCTTGCGTTTGCTCGTAGCCTTGATAGCCATCCACTTGTAAGTAGCCGCTGTAACCTTTAAGGAAGTCTACGGCGCATTGCCCAGCGCGACTATTGTGATAGTCGTACAGCACGATATTAGGTATTTCTGTTCCCGGGATATTACCGCTAGGTGAGTCAGCGCCACTGGCGTACAACCACATGTAGCTATTCACTTTCTCAGATTCAACGACCTTCAGCGTGGTTTCATCCGCCGCGATAACCGGTTGTTTCAGGATATGTTGATGGAGCTGGTCATAAAGCGGTTTAAATAGCTCAGCGCAGCGGATTATCCAGTCAGCCATGGTTTTACGACTTAATTCGATACCATGCTGTTTGAACATAGACTCTTGTCGATACAGCGGTAACCCATACTGATATTTGCTGGTAATGATTTGGCTTAATAAACTTGGGGTCGCATAACCTTTAGGGATAACGCTGTGAGGTACAGGCGCTTGTTTTACTGTGTTGCTAATACCGTCTTTCTCACAGGTACGACACGCATATTTAGGGCGAACATGCTCAATCACTTTTACCTGAGCAGGAATAAACTGAAGCTTTTCTGACTTATCTTCACCAATGCGATGTAGCTCACCTGCACAACAGCCACAGACTTTTTCTTCGTCGCTAATATCGTGAACGATAACCTCACGAGGTAGGTCTTTGGGTAACGGTTTACGTGTGGGCTTTTTACGGGTGTAGCTTATGGCTTCTTCTTGCGTATCTGATTCAACAGCAAGCGCTTCCGCTTCATTAAACAACTCACCTTGCCCAGGATGACCTTCGGTACTTTGACCGAACTGTTTATGCTGGGCAATACGAAACTGCTCCTCAAGATATTGATAGCGAGACATCACCTGCGACAACATCTTTTTCAATGTTGCTGGGTCATCAGGTAAGTTTTCGATATCAATATTCATGGCCTTATTATCATGCAATAAGGCATTGATTTCCCGACATTATTAAGACGATTTCGTGATCGTTAATCGCTACTTATGATCACAGGTTATAAGCCAGATGCATTGTAGTGCAACGGCTGATGGCCTATTACATCGTAGCCTGATAACAGCCACTGTAACTGCTGTTCACTTACATTCAGATGTTGTAAGTTAGCATCGACAGGCCACTTAAACCGATGCTTCTCGAGACGTTTGTACCAAAGCGCAAAGCCCGTTTTATCCCAATAGAGTATTTTGAGCTTATCGCGCTTTTTATTGCAAAACACAAACAGCGCATCACGAAAGGCATTGAGCTCCATGTTCTGTTCGACCACTACAATCAAGCCATTAATCGATTTACGGAAGTCGACAATATCCATGTATAAATAAACGTCGGCAGGCTCAACAAACATCTTCATTCAGCTAGTGCCTTCATCACGGCGGCAAGCCAGTGAGGGCTAACATTCGTTGGCACACTAAGATGAGCGCTCCCAAGTTGCAGAAGAAGTTCGCCACCGGTCTCCTCGGTGTGTGACTCAACCTTTGTTACTTCACGTTTGACGTGAACGAACTTGCCGTGAGTACGCTGAAGCCGAATATCACGTCGCCTGGTGTAGTAGGTTTGGACATTAATCTGTTGCTGGCGGCAAAACGCCACCGCTGTGAGTCCACTTTGTTTTTGTTGCTCAAATAAATTGAGCCAGTCTTCTACTTCTCTTCGTTGATGATGCGCCATGGTCATTCTCCTTAACAAAGAGAGCACCATGACGTAGAAAACCTATGAATTGAATGTGGGGATTACCGGACGGACACTGTTGCTCAAATAAATTGAGCCAGTCTTCTACTTCTCTTCGTTGATGATGCGCCATGGTCATTCTCCTTAACAAAGAGAGCACCATGACGTAGAAAACCTATGAATTGAATGTGGGGATTACCGGACGGACACGGTTAAAAATTAACTGGCTTTGTCCGATGAGGTTGAGCATGACAGTAAATCAGGAAAATTAAGCCGAAAATTGCTAACTCAAGGGGAAACATTATATGGGAAAAAACCCCATTACCCAGACTACCTTGAACGCAAAACGCCAGATGGGAAAGTGTCACTTGGAAAATGGCACAAAGGCGAGTTTGATGAAATTATAAGTTTGCTGTGTTAGCGCTGTTTCTTCTGAAATCAAAGCCCGCGAGTGCGAGGCGATGTAGTTGATTTCAGTACTGCTCAGCCGTTATTCAACCTTAGCAAAAACTAATCCCACCACAGTCAGAAAAAATTCCGCTGTAACCACCTCAGTAAACGATATCGTTTACTTGAAGTAATCATAAATTCTGACTTGAGAACACTTTACCGTTAGTAAACGAAAGTGTTTACTCGTCTACCTTTTTGGCTTCAAAAGCAGCCAAAAATAAAACCCCTCAGATTTTATTGAGAACAATAAAAAGCCCCGCGAGTGCAAACCTTAGGTCTGCTAGGGCGAGGCTTTGGGTTCAAAAAAGGCTGATTTCCATCAATTTGAGCTACTTAACCAACATGAATAGACATAACTTCAAATTCAAATTTCTGTCCTTTTTCATGGACCCTTAGGTATAGGGCCAAATCACTTTCACCTTCTTCAACGGTGTATAGATCAATCAATGCATCCCAATACTCTCTCATCCACTGGCAAGTAGAGGATTGCCACGTCGCATCAGGTAAGTTTGTAAGCCGACATCCGTAATCTTCTATGTTTTCTTGAAAACCCTCTGCGTCCTTTTCTGAGACACCTTTAACATATGGTATAGCGTTAAAATCATCAATATTGTTAAACCTAATTGCATCAACAATCTTGACTATTGTATCCCGCCATATAGTAGGAATAGGTTGTTGAGTTTCTTCATCTTTAACTATAGGTACTGTCATCGTCGTTATTTCCTATGCAAGTCTTTATGACAATCTGTGCAAACCTCAGCATGGTTTTCCGGCACTGTTTTACCTCCATCAGCATGTCGATCTATATGATGCCCTGCTGAATTTGATGAGTCTATATCTGTACCACATCCATTCGCACACTTTCCACCTTGTTCATCACGTTTAGTCTCTCTTTCACCGGGTGTGAATAACCTTTTAGGATCTCTTTCTTCTTTAGGAACAGAACCGGGACCAGTAGGTGGTTTTGGCAATTTACCTTCTGATGATCCACTATCACTTTCAGGTACATCACTTTCGGAGTTGTTATCAACTCTTGGTGGTAGAGGTGCAAGGACTCCATTTTCTCTTAAGAAACGTTTAGCACTTCTATAAGTCATGACAGGATTTTTAACAAGTCTTGCAAATATTCTTATAGCATTATTACCATCCGGATCTGTGTACTTATAAGGGTTATTATTCGCATAGGCATAACGATTGAAATTGTGAACGTTATTAAATCCAACCGGATCATTCGAGTAGAAACGACCGATAACTGGATCATAGTATCGTGCCTGCATATAGGTTAAACCTATATCACTGTCGTGTTTATGGCCGGTATAGCCGATTTCGTTCACGCCAGCTTCACCGGTGGTCTTGCCCCAGTCTAAACCAAAAGGTGCATAGCGATGTCGGCTGACATCTCCATTACTATTAGACTTAGCTGCACTGCTACCCAATATATCTGGATGGATATAGGTTGTATCACCTGCACCTTGCTGTGCCACTAATTGACTGCCTAAGTAATAGTATTCGCGATTAGCACCATCTATGCGCTCATGCACCAACTTACCTGCCAAACTGTACATAGAATAACGAGTGCCTTTACCATCTATGGTTTTTACTCGCTTGTTGAAGCCATCGTACACATAGGTATTACCATTAGCTTCTGTCATCTGGTTGGCTAAGTTGTAACCAAAACTGTGTACACTATTGTCAGTAACATTACCGCGGTTATCGTAACTAAATGTATAAGCCCGCATTCCACTGGTTGAGGTAAGACGTTTACTGCTGTTGTAACTGTAATTAATCGTACCACTGATAGAATCAAACTTGGTGATGTTACCCATAGTGTCGTAATTCATATCACCAATTAAACTATTGGAACCATTTCTGATGTTGTCTAGCCTGTCTAAGCTGTCATAGGTAAAGCGCAAATCGTAGCTATTTGACTGTTTATCATCCCAAAACGTGAGGTTGTTGTTAGCATCATGGGTATATTGGTTATACACCGCATTAATGGTACCACCACATAGGCTGCGTTGAATATTGGGCAAGCCGCTGGTGTGTAGAGTTAAGTTATTCACACAACCGTTTGTATGGTTGTAAGATTTATACTGACCATTTGGATGAAAGGTAACGCTGTTGGCAAAGCTACCAATATTTCTGGGTTGTCCAAGTGCATTTGGTTGATAAACTAAATTACCTCCCCCTGGATAGCGAATCGCGTGTTTATCACCATTAGCATTATAGGTGTGCGTAATTGTCCAATCTAAACTGTCTACCCTCAAGCGCTCAGTTTCAGGTAAATTTAAATCGTTATAGGTATAGTTTTGAATCACTCCACCGAAATTAAGACTTGTTAGATTGCTATTTTTGTCATAATCGAATGTTTTAGTCGGTGTGCTATCTCCGAAGGAGATTGACTTCACATTTCCTAAATTGTCATAGGCATAAGTGGCTTTATCAGAAGCGCTAACACTATTGTCACAGACCATGGTGCTTCCATCAATCGAACTACCCTTAGCAAGCCAATTCACTTCACTCAGCGCGTTTTTAGAAAAAGCGGTATTGCCCACATCGGGACGCACAGTTTTACATAGTTGCTGGTAACCATCGTATAATCGAGACTCTGTAATCCCTCCTTGACTCACAGAGGTCAAATTATCATAAATATTGTAGGTCATTGATGTATTTACACTATGTGGTGCAGCAATGAGTGTTGGTAAGTTTGTTTCTGGGCTTCCATAAGCCAAATATGTCGTTGTTGTTGTATGGCCTCTATTGTCGTTAACTTGCACACGGTTATTTGATAAATAGCTATAACTAATAGCACCAGACGTAGTGTTATCATCAATGACCTTTGGCCTTCCTAAACCATCATAGGTTGATGATATACCATAAGGTGTATTACTTAAGGCATAGGGCTTACTTTGATAGGTAGGGCGATTAAACGCATCAAATTCCGTTCGCATAAATCGTTGGGTGACTGATTCTCTATCTGTATCCCACTCTTTAGTCATATTCGCTCTTAGTAAACCATCAAAGTATATGACTTTTTTATAATTACCCTTGCTGATAGTTTGCTTCAACATGCCGGCTTCAATGTATGAAAAACCATCAGTGCCACTCGTTGTTTCATAAGTTATGTGGGTGTTGTTCCAATATGAATTACAGGGGTCCACTAGGCTTACACGTCCTAAACTGTCATAGCCGTATCTGAAGCAGTTACCCATAAAGTCAGTCACTTTGGTCACCCAACCGTTACTATCGACTTCTTTATAAGCATACTGAGGATTTGTGCTTAGGCTTTGTGGTGTCTTAGTAGTTTGTGCGATGCCGCGTTTATAATTAGAAAACTCAACCCAACGATTTGTCCCATTGTATTCAATTTTTTTAGGTAGCCCCGCGTTAACGCCACTCGTATGGTAGCTCGAATTTCGTTTGTACCAACGACTAAATTTTTGATGCTCATAAGGTAATGATTTATAACTTCCAGTGGCACTATGATAGATAGTTTTACTGAGCTCTTTGTAATTGCTACCGTCGTTTGAGATTGATTTAGTATGTGGTAACCCTATCAACCAATGGGTGGTATCGTTGAAATACGTGTTTTTAGTATAACGCTTTTTACCGTTAAAACTGTTTTGTTCTATTACGATATTTGGATTACCGTAGATGTCAAAACCATTGTAAGCAGTTGTGTAAGTTTGGACTCCTTGGTCATAAACATTGTGCTTTTTCTGGCTTATATGAGTTCGGTAATGAAGGGGCTGATAATTATCATCTAGCATACCACTTAGGCCTATCCGCTGACCTCTTACTAATGTCATTTCAGTGCGCGAGAGTAATTTTCCATCTGTATCATAATTGTCGATGGCCTCTAAGCTACCCTCTTTAAAGCTCGTATAATCGCGATTGTAGAAATAAACACTTTTACTGCCATCCGGTGAAATGACAGTAGTAGTTTTACTATGTTTACTATTTGCCGTGCTTGGCAAACCCCGACTAGTATTAGCTTTATCAATTGCTGAATATGATAAATTAGTAAAAGACTGAGTTCCGGTATTCCATGCACCATGATTCTGCGAATAACTATATTGCCATGTAAGTTCACCTATTTTCGGACCGTTCAAGGTTTTACTTCTCAGTGACAAATTGTTTTGGCACCTAGTCATGTATTTATCACCTAGCAGTGTGGTTACGATCCTAGGTAGGTTAGAGCGACCTTGCAATGTATCTCTAATATTAAAAGTGCCTGTTAAACCATTAGGGTGTGTCATTTCGACATTAAAATTGGTTGGTCCAGAAAGGTCCGTGCCCGATGGGCAAGAATTGTAAAGCTCATAAGGCTGACTCGTCCCTAAGAGATCTAGAGAAAAACGCCATGACTTGCCATCAGGTCTAATCACACTTATTAACGACGTACTACCATAGTTATATATCCATTGACGTCCGTTTGCTGTTGCTGAGGTGACGTAAGAATGGTGCGCGCTATTTTGATAAGAAAAGTCAATACGTCGTCCGTCACTGGAGTCGATATAACTCAAATTATCGCCATTGTAGTGATAATCAACAGTATTGTTAAAGCGGTCTTTTACCTGAGTGACCAACATATAAGTGTTGTATCGACTTAGTGCTCCTATTGAACGAGCTCTGATACGTTTAAATTTACTGAAGGTATAGGTTAATCCATCAGGCGAATGAGCTACAAAACTTTCACCCACACGCTTACCATTCTCATATCTATCAATACAACTTACTTTCCAATTAGACAGAGTAACTTTTGGATATTGCGCCGGCGCAATCACCCCGTCATTTCGCAATAACTTATCATTAACTTTCCCCGGCACATGCAAAGTGTCTCCTGTCCAATACTGCCCCGCCTCATATACACTTCCTAGGTGACTTACTAAACCATTAGGAGTGTTACCAGAGCACTCGTACCCATTTGCCCAGAGCCCTGAATAACCATTATTTCCTAATACCTGAATTGTATGGATGTAAGGAATATCAAGTGACCAGTCGCCCATAGTCAAATCGTCTGCCCAAGTGAACCTTGCCCCTTTAAAACTTCGTCTTACAGCTACTTCTAATTGATTGTTTCCAGGAAGACTGATATCCATTTGACTAAAACTCAGGGAGCCAGAATTCATGTCAATTGATTCACCAAATAAGTCAGTCGTATCTGGTGTCAATGAATATGTCGTTTGACGTTTATTGAACTCTTCGGCACCAAGTTCAGTCGAGTATGATGGAGTTCCGCTTCCTCCCCCATTATCTATTGCTGATAATCTAGGGGCGTCATTAGTACGAATTTCTTGTTCGGGTGTAGTCTTTGATTTATTAAGTTCTAGAGACGCAATACTGCTTTGTGCTGTTGTTTCAGCAGCTACAAAAAGTGAAAAAAATAGAATGACAATCATATGTAGATTAGCTGAGGGGGACATATCAATTCCGTTTAGATAATGAAAATTCAGGCATTCACGTTAAAGTGAGCTTATAAGTATGTCAAATTTTTTTACCGAAAAAGAAATGTATATCGAAATTTTTAATGGTTAGAACGGATAAATTTTCAGTTAAAACGAACTCTCACAAAAATCAATAGTAATTGTATAGATGTCCTATACAACGATTAAAAGCGAACAAAATCATAATTTATCATGGTTCGGTTAATATCCTCAGTTCTAAGTCGCAATTCCTTTAGGAAAAATTTACGTGGGCAGTTTATGCTTCCACTGAAAATCTCCTAGCCTGAGGCAGTGCCGTAATTTCTCCGGTTACCAATTTCGAAGATAATTTTTTCAAACCACTTTTCTTGTACATTGATAACTTTATCTCTTGCGCCAATTTGCTTGTTGCAGTGATGATATACGTATTGTCAGCTGAGCTTGGCACCGACGTTATATGACCACTTTCAACTAGTAAGGATAATGCTCCGCGCATATTCCGGCGCTTCTCTTCTATACTTAATTGAGATTTACCAAATTGCGCCATCACATCATTTACTATCAACTTGTAATTTCCACCTGTGAATGCGTTTCGCCAATTGCAACAGAGATACTTGTGTAAGAACCGGGCTAAAGTCCCTTTGTGTGACAAGGTTCTATCAAATGAAAACTGCGAATAGTTCAATTCGAATAATTGCTCAACAACATAATCTGAGAATGAAATGAAACACCGATCTTTTGCGCGACCGGCCCCTGTCGTTTCCAATACTGCATCAGCAAAAACATCACTTGTAATAGCGATCTCTTTGCCCTCTCTATCAACCCGAACACGTGTTTTACTGTCACGTAAGATTATTAATGCTTCTCGAATGACGTCATAAGGTTTGGTTTTACCTATCTCTTTCAGAATTTCCCGAATTTGATACAAAGTGAAATAAACACCATAACGCGGTGAACTGCCAGGTAAGGCCTTTTTCGTTAATCCCCCGTTTGCGGCGATCATGAATAAAACCTGCTCGACGACTTCCTCTTTATCACCCGGGTACGCTAAATAAGAGACAATCTTGCCGTCTTCTTTGCGGGTTATCGTTGCAGGGTGAATGTCGCAAATAAGTTTGTTGTTACCGACTGAATATGGATTACTGACAATTAAATTGTGATCTGCACTGATTTGAGAACCCTTTATCGCTGGGTTTCGACCACGAATGAAACGCGGGATTAAATCTATATCGCCTATCGTGTTACTGAAACGTTGTAAACCATCATCACAATTATCCGGCTCGTCCACCAACATGAATAAATCCATCTGGCGTTCTTCGAGCTCTACGATCTCATCTTGTGTCAGTTCTTGGTTTACATAATCAGGTAACATGGGCGCTTCCTTTTTCAATTGATGTAAATTTACGCGAACAATTTATTGAGTGCCACTTGGTAATAGCACCTTATATTGATCGTTTTAGTACCTTTTAATGATCTTTTTTTGTTTCATCTGGAATCTAACGCATATTTCGTATTTTCGCGTATACATCTGGTTTATGAGAGTTTTTTATTGGATGGGGCTTATTAGGTACTATTTGAAAGTCTGCGATAGTGTAATAGTACCCAATAAGCCCATTCAGCCGTTGTAAGCATGACTATTATTAGCTTATTTTTCACTCTGATTAGTTTGCTTAGGCCACGAACACTGCAAAACATCCCCTCACCTCAAATCAATAGTACCTAGTTAGCCCCAAATACTAATTTCTCAGAGTTTTTAGGCTTTCAATCACCTTCAATTGCTTAACAAACAATCAAATATCCGTTTCATATTGGTCTAATAGTGCCTAATCAGCCCGCTTTGCGCTAATTAGGCACTATTGCTTTCCTGCTCGCCCCCATTGTAATGACTAATACTACCTAATTAGCACCGAGCAATTTCTAATAGTACCTATCTAGCCCATTTCCTGTCTTTTGGGCTTATTAGGCACTATTTTGGCCTTTGCTTAAGTAAATACTCGTTCAAATTCCTTGTTAAATTCTCCAAACATAATAATTAGCAATTTATTATGTTAAGGATAGGATTAAAGGGAAATGCTTTAGGATATAGGGATCTTCTTTTAGGTTAGGTATAAGGGGAGTGGCATTGAAAGCCTTGATTCATATGGCATTGAGTTGAAGTCTGGGGGTTACAAGGTACTAAAGCATGTGGAATTAGGTACTATTACATACAGTATTAGGTAGTAAGCGTGATCACTAGCAGGTGCCATGAAATGCGCTTATTGGGTACTATAGAAGATCACTCTAAGGTACTAAGTGATTTTCAACCCCCAGTCCATTCACAATTTTATCCACAAAACGATGGCTTTCGATCAATAAAAGGTAGTTTCTTAGCACTGTTTATGTCTACTTATCCACATTAGAAGCTATGATCTTCATTCAAAATGGGCATATTAGGTAGTATAAGATCATTCAAAGGCACTAAAACGATCACTGTTAGGTACTATGCAAAATGCCTTATCCACAAGCTGTTTTCACCACATATTAGCGAAGTGACAAGCGGAGCGTCTTTAACTTTTAGCCTACCCTTCAAATAGAATGAAGGAGACGCCTATCAATAACGACTTTATTGCATACTATTTAATGCGTTAGTTAACTTATGCCTACTTTTGCACACATTGACCTAAGTATGCTTTTGCACTATATTTTGTGCATAAATAACCTTACGTACTTAATATCATGCATAAAACTGAACATTTACTTTTGTCTTTAGGCGAGCTTATTAAAGGTACCAGAACCCTTTCAATGGATCAGGAAGAGCTAGGCCTGAGAACAGGCGTTGGGCGTAACACTATATCTGCAATCGAAAATGGACGTGGCGCCAATGCAAAACTGCTTTTTGCAGTGATGGAGCAATTGGACTTAATCGACGATTTTCAGGCTTTGGTTGACGAGAAGCTATCCGCTACCAGTAACAAACTTGTGCGTAAATCACGAAAAGAAGTAGAGAGCCTTTCTAATGACTTCTGAAGCTTATGTTTTTATCGATGGCCTAGAAGATACGCCCGTTATCTGTGGTGTTACTCGCATTAAAGACAACGGTAAGCCTGGTCAGTTCAGGTATGGTAAAAGCTATCTAGGGCGTCCAGATGCTTTTCCACTAGATCCCATTAACCTTCCACTCAGCGATGAGGTTTTTAGTACCTCGGCTAGGAATGGTTTATTCGGCGCTTTGACTGATGCCGGAGCAGACTCTTGGGGAGAGAAGGTAATTCTCTCTTTACACAAAACGAAACCAAAAAATAAACTCGAATTTTTACTCGCCGGCTCTGGTATGGGAGTTGGTGCGCTTGTGTTTAGCTTGTCTCAATCTGCTTCAAAACCTAAGTGGAACAAAAATATGGTTGGTGACGTTCCCATGTTGCTAAGGGCCAAAGATGCCATTTTAAGAGATGAAGCAATTCCTGAAGAAGCTAAAAAAGCATTTGAATATGGCTCAAGTATGGGTGGAGCTAGGCCGAAAACGATTGTCCAAGATGGCGATAGGTCTTACCTAGCCAAATTTAACCGACCGGACGACCTGTTTAATACCGTTAAGGTTGAACATGCCTCTATGACAATGCTTAAAGAATTGGGGGGCAAAGTCGCAAATACATCGACTTTGCATTCACATGGAAGTGATATTTTACTCGTTGAGCGGTTCGATTTATTAAAAGGTCGGCCAATTGCACACTTCCTAAGCGCAAACTCAATCTTCAATTTGCCGAAACTAAATAGTCAGTCGATGCAGACAACATACACATATGGATTCTTAGCTGAATTTATTATGAAATATGGTGATAACCCCTTAGATGCCCACGACCTCTATAAGAGAATGGCCTTCAATGTTTTTATGGGAAATACCGATGATCATTCTCGCAATCATGCACTCCTATACCACTTTGATTCTAAAAGGTGGGGCCTATCACCCGCCTACGACGTTTTGCCTATCAATAATTCCAAACAACATGGTATTGGGATCGGACAAGAAGGGCGTGAAGGGACTATCAGTAACCTACTAAGTCAATCAATGCGGTTTGGCTTAAGAGCCGATAAAGCACAAAAAATTATAAATAATGTCAAAGAGCTATGCACTGAATGGCCAAGTTACTTTGCTGCTCATGGCGTGGGTGGAGGAGACCTAGAACGACTCGAATTTGTCATTCCCGACGTCTAAATCAACGTTTGATTCGCATTGATGCTTTCTTTTGATTCCCCTAACCTTCTTTGACTTAAGAGAACAAACATTGACCACCTGACTAATGCTGGGTAAGATTAAACTGTATTTAAATACAGTAATTAATTATGGCAAATTTAATAGATTTAATGTCGGCTCTTGAAGCTGAAATTGTAGAACTCAGAATATTGCTGCGTGAAAAGGCTGTACCAGAGTTGTGTAGCTATTTTCATGTACCATTAGTCACCAAGGATGAAGAGAATTCAATTATTGAGTTTGGCTATTCAAATATCGAAGTGACAACCTTAACGGGCCATGAGGCATTGCAACGCAGTCTAGAAGCATTCTCTGACTTCTATGTTCCCGACAGCTCTTTTTCACGGCGTTTTGTTACTAAGCATCCTGGTCTTATTGTCGTTTCAGGTGGTCAGTCCGAAATATCTGCACAAGTCATGCGGGTTAACGCAGCGAAGTTGGCATTTAAAGCCGGTGTTCTTACTTTAAGCGATACAGCACTAGAAAAGTGGAAAGAAGTGCATGACCGTTTTATGCATTTGATTACGACAACTGTGTACCGTTCTATTTACTGCTTTGACGATGTTCATAGAATCAACTTCAATTGGGTTTCTCGACCCAGAGTAAGTAATTTATCGAAAACTGAATTGGTAGAAAAAATTGAGAGCGGAATGTTTACTATTCCACCATCTCATTCAATCCAGAGTTGGAAAGCAGTTTTAGACGCAGATAAATCTCTAATTGAGAAACAGAGAAATGAGACCTTTACTATCCGTCGGAGAATAAAATTGCGCCCCGAGGCATCTATTAGGCTGAAAGATGCAAATACCGCGTTAGGTTATAGTGCTGGACTGCCCTACATTGCGTTTAACAAACCCGCTTATTTCACTCCTTTGGAATCGTTTGATGCCAGCACAAAGCAGAATCGATCGAGAAAGGAAGATTCTATGCATTTGCTAATTAAGAGAATGAATTTGTATACTGAGCGCAATAGTGCGAACTCAGAATCTCATTAAACTAT
Source organism: Paraglaciecola mesophila (assembly GCF_009906955.1). GTDB lineage: Bacteria > Pseudomonadota > Gammaproteobacteria > Enterobacterales > Alteromonadaceae > Paraglaciecola > Paraglaciecola mesophila_A. The sequence goes on along the minus strand of NZ_CP047657.1, from coordinate 75,078 downwards.
CCCTGTCGAGGCGGTTTACAACCGCAACTTTTAGCGATCGTCGTTCATGTCACATAACGTCGTCTTTATTAAAAGTGTTTTCTATACTAGTGTTACGACAATACTTTGCTAAAAAAAAAGCCGCCCAGTAATTGGAATGTCCAACTATTGAGGGTCACTTCAATTCCTGCTAAGGCTTTTCCAAAGGTTAGAGCACACATACTCTAAAACCCACACGTTACTAGGCAACGCTTTGGGTCATTTTTGACACGCGATCTTGTTTAACTTTTCATTAAATTGACATTTCCTGATTGAGTATTACAAATGATTTCTTCACACTGACATTATGTGGATCACTTCTTTTTTAATCACTTCAAATTTATCTTTAATAACTAATTGTTCAAGATAGAATTACATTTCTGTTCACCTTTATTCCCTCTCCCCTTCCCTCCCTGGTCGCTTCATGGCGTAGATATTAGCTAATATCTACGCCATGAAATGTAAATTATCCTCAAAGATTAGATAGGCATTGGCTTTAAAAGATAGTTTAGCTTTAGCACAGCTGTACAAGTATCATAGTCCACAAAATATAGTCAGATGTTCAATATAATTAATGAGTATAAATTAGGAAATTCAATATAAAACAATAACTTATTCTGTCATTTTGCTGGATGTTGCTATCCCGGCCGTGGGGTTTATAACCGCAACACTTAGTGTGCTCCAACTTTATCCAGAGATGGAATGGGACTAACCGAGTGTTGTAATATACAACGGTGCTTTTAATGACCCCCTCCATTACCCAGAGTTCTAACCCAGAGATGGAATGGGACTAGGCAGGTGTTGTAATTTACAACGGTGCTTTTAATGATCGCCGCCTTTACCCAGAGTTCGAATCCAGAGATGGAATGGGACTAGGCAGGTGTTGTAATTTACAACGGTGCTTTTAGTGATAACCGCCAATACTCAGAGTTCGAATCCAGAGATGGAATGGGACTAACCGAGTGTTGTAATATACAACCCCTTCTTACTTTACTTCGATTTCTGAGTGAAAAGTGTCAAATGAGTTAGGGGAGGATAAGTGTAAAGAAAATTTAGATTAAGAGAGCCAGTTGTAAATTACAACTGGCAACTAACGAGATGTATTACAGAAGATTGAAACTAAAACTAGAAAAAAAGACCGAGCTACTTAAATGCGCCAATTTGTTCCAGTGCATTGATAATCTCGTCTACATTACTACGATCAGGTAACCCAACAAAATTGAGGCTAATGCGGTCCCCTACCCTCTTTGCTGTCATCTTTGAACCGTCTAAATATAACGTTTTAGCAATTGGATTTAACACATCAGAAACATGTTTGATAACCGCTTTAAGGAACAGATTATCTTTCCTAGTTGGGTAATTCTCTTTAATAAAAGCAATTGCTTCTCGGACACCAGATTTATCTTTTTCATAAAGAGCTGCCACTTCAATCAATTGATTTAGCTTTACCTTGGTTACGTCTAATAGGACATCCTGCATGTTCTCTTCTTCGTAAAAAACACGCGCTTTTAAACTACGAGATAGATTTCCTTTATCCCAACCAATCAATTCGGCTATTTCATTATTAGACAAAATACCATCTTTAACCAAAGGCAGAATAGAAAGCCAACGCTCATAAGGGGTAATATCTTGACGGTCTTCATTTTCTGACAACATAACTTTGGTGGCATCAGCGTCACTCAAATCACGCAAAAACGCCTTGAAAACACCTACAGAACGACTGGCTTCAAACCGAACACGACCAACTATTAGTTCATAAATAATGCGCCCATCCGCTGTAACTTTGTCCGTTTTTCTGACGATACCGGGAAAGTGTTGCCCTTCTTTAGTAATGGATCTTTTTATTTGCTGAACTTTTACTGTATCTAACGAACTAGTATGTCTATCGTGGTACTTGAACATGATGACTTGGTCATGTTCCAAATAAAGAATCGGCTCTTTTACGGACTTGGCCCGTTTTTCGGAGGTTCCCATTGCCAACTTTATCGCAGGGTTTCGTGTCTGTGTTGCATTACCAGCATCTGTATTAACAACCTCAACATGTTCGCTATCGGTTTTTTTATCATTGAGCTTATCTAACAAACCACCAATGTTATTTCTACGCTTAACCATCGTATCCACTCCTTCTGGCTAAATCTTTGATAATTTCATTAAAGAGGCCACGCATATTTTCAGTGATTCGCTTATCAGGTTTCTCAGACTCCCAAGGAGTTTGAAAAACAGCAGAAGAGTTATCAATCGATTCAGAATGTAGCATTTGATTAGAGTACATATGAGAATCCAGCACAGCTTCCATTACTTCCATAAACTCTCTGGCCATGGAATTACGACGGTCATACATAGAGACCATGACTTTAATACTATTAAACGTTTTACCTTGCGCTACTCGTCCAACATATTCGGTAGCGGTTTCAAGGAACTGACGAGTACTAACGAAATCAAGCATTCTAGGCGGGCAGGGGATAATGATGTTATCCACTGAAAGCAAGGTCTGAATACCAATAATTCCTAGACTTGGTGGAGCATCAACAAAGATAAAATCAAATTGGTCTTTAATCGTGTCCACACCGTCTCTTAAGCGCTGGAAATATTCGAGCGCTTCATCTGCCGATCCGCCACTAATCTGTGAAGCAGCTTCAAACTCTGAACTACTCAAATGCTGATTAGCAGGGATAATATATAAATCATCAAAATGAGTAGGCTTTATAGCGTATTCAAGGGAGTTCTGTTCTCCGTAGAGCGTGTAGGGCAGAACAGTTTCATCTTCAGAAATCTCTTCATCAGCAATTATTCCGAATAACGCAGTAGAACTTGCTTGTGAATCCATATCTATTAAAAGCGTTTTAAATCCCTGTAAAGCGGTATACTGAGCAATATTGACAGCTGTCGTAGTCTTACCAACCCCTCCCTTAAAGTTATAAAGAGCAGTGGTGATGCCAAGGAAACTTTCAGGCGATTTGCGCTTAGCTTTAGGAACGATCCCAAAATGGTTGCGAAGAGCGTTTACTTGCTCCAAAGTATACCCAAGACGTCTACCTGTATCTGGGTTAAGATCAGGCTTGCTGATGATTCCCTGTTCTTCAGCCTTGTATAAAGTCGTAGTACTCTTTCCAATTAAGTTACAGACCTCTTTAGTCGAAAAAAGCCTCATTTTTCTTCTAGAGTGCGGAGCAATACCTTGGTTGCGAGCATGTTGGATAAGCGTATCCATAGCTTCTGTAACTTCTTTAAGTGATGATTCAGCCACTTGATCTGCTTCCTTCTTTCGTGTAAAAATCGCGTTAGTTCTTATTACTTATACTAATATAAGAAAATATAAAAAAAAATAAAACTTAACGTTTATTTCAATATATATAAAACTAAGAAGATTTCTAATGGAAAACGAAACCTCAGACATAAAAAGAGGAATGTTAGCAGCCAAAGAAGACTATCTTTTCTACTTAAGAAGTTTATTTGAGGGTCAAGATATCCATATTGGAGCTCTGCACTCTGCAGCCCTTAACCTTCATAATATTAGGGACTGTCACTATGATCCAAAAACAGTCAAAAGTGCATTGGATGAAGCAATAGAAACAGCTGACGAATTTACGCCGCGTGCTGTAACGGACGCTTTCGTTAAAATTTATCCTACGATAACAGACCAAACGAGTATCGCTGAACAAGTAGAGGACGCGCTTAAAGAACTAGAGCAGCAAAGTGATCAAGATATTTGCTATCAATATTCCACCTTTTGCTCCCACACATTACCTACATCTAAAACGAATAAACAAGTTCTAGTAACCGAATACCCGAACAATAAATTAACTATTAGTTCCATCGGCGAAGAAACCTTACCTTGGGGAGGCATTCCGCGCCTTATTATTCTTTATTTGAACACAATGGCGGTTAAATACAGTTCTAACACTATTAGTTTAGGCCAGAACATTAAAGAATTTGTTGAGTCACTTGGTTACGCCGCATCATACGTGGAGGGTGGAACAAATGACCAAGTTATGGGGCAACTAGAAAAACTGTATAAAACTGAATTCGGCCACGAACAGCAAGAAAAAATACTGTTGGATAACGGAACAATAGAAATAAGAACGAGCAAGAAAAGTTTCAAGCTATTCGATGAGAAACACACTTTTGAGATAGTAAGAGGAAATTTGACAGAACGAGCCGAAGCAACAGTGAGGCTATCAGATACTTACTACAAGGAGATTAAATCGCATCCAGTGCCACTTAGCCTAGAAACGATCAAAAGCTTAAAGAAAAGTCCGTTGGCTTTGGACTTATATGCGTTCATCTCGTACCGTACGAATACCAAACGGTTAATCGCCATCAAACTGAAAGATCTAATGAAGCAATTTGGCATAGAGGGTGAGGCTTGGAGGTTCAAAGACAAAGCAGAAAAAGCACTGATACTGGTAAAGAAATACTGGCCAGAGTGTAATATACTTATCAAGAATAACGCGATGGTAATCATTCCGAGTAAAACTCAAGTAACAGCCCGATAAACAATAATTCCTAAAATATTTAGAACCAGCTCTAAGCTGGTTTTTTTATATTTATTAAAAACCTCTTACTTCATACTATTCACAAATATAAAAAATTACCGATCTAATAAAAAAATTTACTTATTTGCCTAATTTTTATTGGATTTATATTTCTATTTTTTTTTATATTTTTATAAATCTTTCTAGTATTATAGGGACTTACAGAGGACTCAGCGGGACAAATGGCAGGGAATGATAAAATTCAAATAGCATGATCTAAGAGGGTTTATAGTATGAAGTAGGAGGTTTTATAGCATCAACTGAGAGAATTCGGCGATCAAATAGGAGAACATAGCGATCATGTCGGAGTCGCATCGATCAACTCAGAGGGCACATCCCTGTATCCCTTTAAAAACCTAGCTTGTAGAAGACTACAAGTAGATCTTTCAAGTATCTCTAAAGTAAAAAAATATATAAGTAAAAAACCTACACGAACATTAACTACCAATTCTTGAGCCAGAAGAGCAGGGCAGGGGGCTTTTTATAAACTTACACTGAGAAGGTCTGCTTTAGAATCATTAGTTTTTTTCTCCACACAGTCATATTATTGTTAAGCAGCTTATCTATCACTAACAACTTTTCTGCATCTGAAATATTCAAACGATCAAATGCGGTACTAAGTTGGTACTTAGAAGTATGAACAGGTGAAGCAAACAACAACCCTCGAGATGTTGAGATCTGTTTCAAAAAGTATATATAGACTTTCTATAGCAAATCTAACTCATTCTGAAGCTTATGACTTTTTACCAACCAAAAATTTTATTTGCGCCGACTTAACAAAACAGTATGCAAGTATACGCCAAGCTCAAGGTATCGAGCTAGCAAAGACTCTAGTGCTTAGGTTAGTGCAGGCTTATACGAGCTTCACGAGTACAAATTTATCTGGCACATCAGGCACCACCTATACTGGAATTTATAATGACTCTTGGGGGCAAGGCTCATGGGTTGGATATGGAACAAGTCACTTTAACGGTTACAGTAGAGCCAACGACTACAGCTTTATTGGTAATCGTGCAACCGACTTGCTAGATTTAGCATTTTCCCCGAATGCGAATATAAAATCTGTCGAAACAGCATTAGAAATTAATCAGTGTGAGATTCCTTGGTATTAGCTCAATACAGTTAATCAATAAACTATTAAACAAATTATGGTTTGTTTAACTTTAAATAAAAAGAGTTGTTCCTTACATCAGAGTAAGCTTAACTTTAGTAATTTCAAAGAGCGGATATCTACCAGAAAATTTTATTGAGAATACCGAAGTAGGTATTGAATTAATACTGCAATTTTTTTGGGGAATTTGGGAGTTAATCTTCAACAACCTTCGTGTGATAGTTAAACGCAATTAAAATGCCTATACCAAGACTTACCATGATGGATATACCAATCATAAAAGGAACGCTCATAGGTCTTCTCCTGTTACTGCTGTAGACAGTTTATGCTCTAAATATATGCCAATCGCGCTCAGAAATAAACCACTTAATAGGATTGCTAAGCCCATGTATCCGGTCATTTTGTCTTTCCCAACTAAGATACCAACCCAGCCAGCACCAATACAAAATACCCCTGTTTTGCGCGTATCTTCGCTAATGGCAGCATAGACTTTTCTGTATTTGATCAATGAGTGCTTCATGCTGCCACCTCACCCGTTGGCGCATGTAAACAAGGTAGTTTGATAGTGTGGCTTGGCGTATCTTGTTCTACATCATCGTAAACAAAAAGGCGCGTTATACCGTCGTATTGTTCGATATAAGCGATTAAACCGTATCCATCAATGTTAACGCTAAGACCAAGCTCAGCATCGTATCCTATTGAGCCTGTGACGCTTTCCTCTTCACCTTCGTCATAGAGCACGAACGGATTGCTTTTTACTGTTTGCAACTCTGCCCAACACATCACAATAAAATCACCGCATTGAAATGAAGGGTGCTCGATACCTTGAGCATCAAGGGTTGCCGCCATGGCGTTTGCTTCTTTGTACGTTGCAAACTGGTGTATTTGACTCAAAAGCAACGTCACATATGGCAGGATTTTAGCAATTTATAAGGTCAGCTCTATGCCTGGTCAGGCACCTAATACAATCTTGAAAATACGACGACATAAAGTATTGGAGCAAAGAATCCATTTAAAGGCCATCCCAGTTTTTTGCACTGTTCATAGCAGCATTTGAGACTTTGAATACAGTTAACCAACAGCAGGAAATTACAATGACTGATTCAGATATCACAACCCAACCTTTTGTAGATGCAAGTAAAGATGCGTTTGACACATTAGTCAGCAAATTATCCCTAACAGCTAAATCAAGCCTTCAATGCCAAGACATGCAAAATGATTACATCAACGAAGACGGCCACGTCATCGCTACTCACGAAATGATAGCTTGCCAAGACGTCTATCAGGTTCGCCAAAACCTAGCCTAATCCTGATGATGCGAGCCTTCAATTACTTATGGAGGAATAATAAAGGTACATGCTTATGCGATAGAGGTCTAGCTCTGAGATTTATAAGATTTCTTGTAATCTTAAGTTGTACAGTTAATAATCAAAAAAGAGCGTATTTTTTACCGTTTAACGAGTTATTATTAAAGGAATGCTATGAAAATGTTCAAATCAATTATTTTATCGACCCTGATTCTAGCGACGAGCCCTGTGGTTTGTGCAGCGGTCGCCTCGGATGAAATTAAAGAAGAGCGTGTTGTTTCGCAAGCTTACAATTTTAATGACTTTGCAACTTACTTGGGAATGACGCCCAAGGAATACTTTAAATTTAGTGGCGCGTATGCAACTGATAATGCTTCTAGTGTACTTCCAGACTTTATCGACATCCAGACACATCCTGCATATATTGAAGCAAGAGATTTACAGTTAAGTGGTTTAAACGTCCCCGACTCTTTAATCCTTCAAATTGAATCAATATTTGCAAAGAATCAGGAATTGTTTGCTGATTACATGCAGATGGATATGACAGAACTACTGCGAAAGGAGGATAAATTTGAAAAGTTGACTTCAGTTCTAAATGGTTTGGACGCTAGCTTGAGTCAGCCCTCCCAGAAATCAAGCGGGGCAGCTTTTGTAAATAACGTTGAAGAAATTGAAAGGATTGTAGTGATTGCTAATGAAAATAGTATTCGAAAAACCAGCTCAGGTTCTTATACGTCCTTAACTGTAATGATATATGACTTTGGAATGCAATTAAATAGCGGACTTGGGGGGGGGCTCCGAGTTGATTTCCATACGTCAAATGGATACTACGGCTCGCAAGACTGGATCGTTAATCGCTTCAGAGCATACCCAACAGGTAATATTTTTTGTAATACCGAGATGTGCTCTCTTAATCCTTATTAAGTGTTTGGTATTTGGCCAAGCAAGCCTAGTAAAATATTTACTGCATAAATGCCCCCGTGCAAGGGGCATTGGCAATCGGATGCTAAAACAGTTCAATTGATTTCCACTTTCTAGATATCGTCAACCAACCATAGGGCTTATATAGACTCTCTTGAGCAGACTTGATTGTAAGATTCCATTGAAGCACTTTATGTTCCATGTGATAAGGTATTTTAACGCCTTTCAATTCAATATAACCTCTCATTCCATCAATTTTTAGTTTGTAACGGTCAAATCTAATTCGGCCTGAAAGTTTGAACAAAAGGACGCTTGCAGAGCCAAAAGAAACAAAAATGTCAATTAATATATAAATCAAATTTTTTACCTCTTAGTTGTCTAATTTATTTCTTATAGCTAACTTATTTGTTTATAAAACAACCGCAATAAAAAGGGTTTCATTAAAATTATTGGAACAGGCTCGGGGGGGAGCATTAAAACTATTTGAATTAATCTTATCGTTTGCTTGCAAGACAGTCAGTGATCAAGATGTAAATAAAGGTAAAAAATCCACTCCTCAAATCGCCCCTTTAATTTGATACACCCCGATTAATATATACGTTAACCCTATCAGCAACACCATTAAATTAAATAGCTCTAGGGGGCAATATGTCAGATTTCATTACTTTAGCTTGCACACCACATAAGAATGCAAAGCGCACCTTCATCGAGGGCCAAATTCTTGCTCGCAATGGTTTTGTAAAAAGGCGTCACGTATACGCGCACAACAACCCCACAAGGTATCGTTTTGGAGCTAGACGGAACAGGCCCACTTAAGGTTGTCGGAAAGGCGGTTCGAGGTTGCCAGCATAAGAAGCCTGTAATTGATGTTTGCAACAAAGACTTCGCTGAGTTCACTGGTGATGCAGAGCAAGTTCAAATTCATGCTGAATACGGGCGCGTTACAATTAAAGTACACACAAGTGAGAAGCGAAAAGCAGAGCGTGAAGCGTCGTTTGAAAAAGCCTGTAACGTAGGGACGTTAACAGAAGGAACGCTTTGTGTTGGTATCGGCATGAGCACACTAGCCTTGCACCACGGCTTTAAAAACGCAGGCTATAGCATCAAAACAAAATGGGTAGCGGACCGTGCGAGAAAATACCTTGATGTTGCAATACGCAATAACCCAGCTGTGACCAAAGACACTAAAATCATCAATAGCGCCCTTGAGATGGTTGAGCTAGACGAATACTCAAGCGTTAACATTTGCCAGTTTTCTTTGTCATGCAGAGGCCATTCAAAGAGCGGTAAAGCAAAGAACAAAATTACATTAGCTGAGCAACACTCAAAAGATGCAGCAGGTGCTTACGGCCTGATGAAAGCTCTAGATCGTATCAACGCTGCCGTGTACGTCAGTGAAAACGTTCCTGAAGCACAGGACAGTGCAACCTATGCACTTATCAAAGCGACGTTTCAGGCGCTTAGTTACAACGTGTACGAAGCGAATTTAGATAGCGAACAATCAGGCTCACTTGAACAACGCCCCCGCTATTGGTTTATTGCCGTATCAAAAGGTTTATCGTTCAACACACAAAGCACTATACCGTCATTCCCACGCCCTTATGCAACCCTAGGTGAAATCATGGAGCCGATAGCTCACGATGATGGAATGTGGTCAGACAATACGTACCTAAAAGAAAAAGCAATTCGGGATGCTGCAAACGGGAAGGGATTTAAGCGCCAATTGGTAACCGGCTCCGCAAAGTCTATTGGTGTAATTAACCGCCTATACGCAAAGCGCCAGTCAACGCCCCCTATGATAGTGCGTGAAGATGCCATGGAACGCCTGTTAACCCCTAAAGAACATGCCTTAGCTAAACAGTGTGACCCAATGCTGGTGGCCGATACCACGGTTACTACCAGTCATGAGGGTTTAGGGCAGGGGATTGATATGAAGCAGGGAGAGGGTATAGCGCAATTTATCGGTGAAGCGATATGTAACTTAGTTAAGCGCCCCCGTAAACAAGTACAGGCTCAGCTCAATATGTTTGATTTACTTTTCGGTGATTACTTGGCTGCTTAAAGTAAATAATCTTGTGCCGGACGAATTAATTCGGCCCGTTAAATAATCAGAATTTACAATAAAATATGCTCGTAAGAGAATTTTTATTGATATTTAATATCCTAGTTTCCACTGTCTACCACAATAATTAACCTAACAACTACAGCGTAAAAAAAGAGCTATTTTGTCACGTCGATTTTTTTACATCACTGAGTTTAAGCTATAAATATAAACCCCAGTAGGTTCTGTTTGATTTGAACTAAAGCTACTGGGGGGAGCTCTCAGCACCGTTATAATGTAATTGCCTTTTACAAATATGGAAGCAACGCTATTTGCTACGTCAGCACTCACTATTTTCTCAACTTTGCCTTGACTATCTATTAAAAAATGAACAATTTTCTTATCATTCCCTAGAATAATGCCATGTGGGCTAAATGCAAGATGGTCATAATTAGCATTGTCGGTAATGATGCCTGATAATTTTGTTTTATTAGCTATGATATCACCTGCTAAACTAAACCGAACGAGGCCGCCTTCTCCTAAGAAATCGGGATTGTCAGATGGTCCTGAATCAATATAAATATAATTGTCTCTATATTCTAAATCCAGCACACTCCAAGTTTTTGGCTCTCTAACTGTTGAAAGGAGTTGATAACTCTCGCCTTGTTTTTTGTATAAAGACACTAACGTATTTAATTCCCCCTTACCCACAGTGATTAAGCGATCATCCGGTAGAGATATAATACTTGTTATAAAGGTATCGCTACTAACAACTATATTACTGTCAAGGCCACTATCTACGTTACAAGCCTCCCAAACCGTATTAGAAAATGGTGTTGCAGACATTGTCGTTACCCAATAAAAACAATCATTTCCAGATGTAAAAGGTACTTGTCGTAGTGCCTGCTCGTCAGTGCGAGAGAGCTCATCGAGCTCAATGCCATCGTAGCTATAGAAAATTATTTTATTTGTATCATGAGCCGCTAGAATATTATTTTGCACTTCAAATAATGGAAATGGGCTTTCAACGTATAAATGAGTTCTATCAATAAATCCATTTTCATCTAAATTGATGGTTAGTAAACCAGAAGAGGAGGGTATTAGAAGTTGGTTGTTCCAGCTAGTTATTACATTCTCTGGACCAGACACCCACATTGAATCTATAGCCTCAATGGTAACGACGATTTCATCTATATTATCTGTTTGGTCTTCATCTCCACTTCCCACTTTATCTCCCCCACACCCAAAGAGAAGTGCGTTCAGAAATAAGTAAAACCATATCAATTTCTTTCTCATAACATTTCTGTACTCGTTACAAATTATCAGTTTTGTTACCGATAAAGTTTGGTTGGCTAGGGGCAAGCGTTAGACTTTGTCAATTGCACTGCATTAGAGTTATCACTGCAAATTCCGTTATTATCGCATGCTTTAATCGTCGCAGTACTAAGAGCGGGAACACTAACTTCTCTGATTAAATATTCTGTTGAGCTGTGCGTGTATGTTAGTATTCCATTTACATAGATATTATAGGATGCGGCACCCTCCACACTATTCCAATAAATCCAATTTTGCCCATAACAGTTACTCCAAGTTGCATTTAAAACTGGTGGTATTAGAAGCTGATTACCATCAAAAAAATCTATAGCAGCCTTGAGGTCAGGCCTTACTCCGACTTCAACTCCTGGCGGTTCAGTGGTGCCAGTTGCTTTTAGAAGCCCTCTAATTGTATCAACCTCCAATGCTACACCATTTCTTTGTTTGTAATAGCCTTGCAACGATGCAACAGCGCCAGCTACAATTGGGCTTGCTGCAGATGTACCAGAAAACCCATCACCGTAAGTTCTATTTGCTCCTCCGTTAAATAGAGTTGTTCCGTTGAGGCCTGCTGATGAAACTTTGTGACCCCAACCATTTAAATCAATTCGTGTACCATAATTGGAACTTGCTCTACGAGTTATAGTTCCACTCGCATTCGTTGAGGCAACCAAAATTGCTCCGGAATTCCTTACGTTCAAGTCAAATCGATTTAAATAAACACTTGAATCTAAATTTTCATTACCATTTCCAGCAGCTTCCACTACAATAATACCGTTTAAATATGCATACTGTATGGCGTCAAAATTGGATTGTGCCCATTCCATTGGGACGCAATGGTCTTGGCTATTTGAAACGCAAGTATCGCCAGCGTTGATATCTCTATTTATTTGCCCTTCAAGAATCAGGATATCGCCCGTATCCAAAGCATCAGCCGCATTGGAAATCGAGCTTGCCGTACTTGTCCCCCATCCATAGAATCCAATTTGACTACCATGGGCAATTCCTTTGATGCCAAAATTGTTATCTAAACCGCCAATTATACTCATTACAGCTGTTCCATGATCACCGTCATTTAAATCATTAACTCTGATAAAAGGAGTGGGTAAGTCTTCATGGTTTGAATTATATCCATTTTCCATGTCGATAATTTTTACACCACTGCCGTCACCTCCGAGCTTAGTCCAGGCATAATCGGCATTTATACCTAAAGGACTTGCACCTAAGTATGTTTGGTAAGCTTCAAGATTTGGCGTTGGGTTTGATTCTTGAGTAGGTATAACCGGACTTTCTAGTTCTACATGAGAAATTTGTGGAGTTCTAACTAACGCATTGTATATTGCTAAAACTACCTCGTCAGTCATATCTGAGGTTATGTCGATTGTATACCAGTTTCCCAGCATGGGTAATTTTACAACCTTTTTCAGGTGTTTTTTACGTTTATCACTATAAGACTTTATTTTATGGAGTTTTTTTATTTTCTTTATATATGGAAAGGTTTTCATAGCTGTAACGAAATCATTTTCTTTACCGTCTTTTTTCACAAATTTATTTACTTTAAATTCAATATCATCGAATTCTTCGCTGATTTTGAAATTAATTCTTAAATAATCAATTTTGTTCAAAAAACTCTTAGATTTGAGAGGTGAGTGCTCATTTGCATAAATGGGGTGGGGGGCTAAAAATACAAAGAACAACGGTGTATGTCTTTTTAGAAATCATAACAATCCTTATTAATTTGATATTCGGCTCAATACAGCTCATTCCGTTAACATTTTTAACATATTAATAACGTTTCTAGTTGTCAACCGAGTGTTATTTTATCCATTATTAGTGTATTTATTAATATATAACAGTAGCTTAAATGAAGCTCTGTTTGTTATTTCCAATAATGCCTCTGCGGGCCCCTTTTTAAATATTTAGTAAACTCAAAATACTATCCTCTTATTTACTGACCCGCGTGGTCACCAGTTGTAATCTGCTATTTCAGACTGGGTAATATAACGGCTCAGTCTTTCTAATTTATATCTATCATGCTCATGACACCCGAAATTGAGGCGGTACCCTGCCGCGGACATCAGTGAAAACGTGGCTGAAGAAAAGGCGCAGCTCAATATGTTTGATTTACTTTTCGGTGATTGCTTGGCTGCTTAAGCCAAGCAACTCCACAGAGTTTACTATTAATAAAGAGACAACCTATAATGTACTAAAGAGCTACTCACGAAGAGTTAAAAGCCGTTTTCAAAAAGCTTAGGCAACTTCAAATATACAGAAAAGTGGTGGGTGATTCACATCGGTGGCAACAACTTACGGCTATTCGCCTTTACCGAGTTTCGACATCATCGAATGTTTGTAAAACATATCGCAATTAGGATTATCTATAATGCTTGCTATTAAAGAAGTCACAAAGCTGGCCGCTGATTTAAATACTATCGCACCGTTCATGCGTGAGATACATGATGACAACGAGCTTGAACAAGCTTTGGGGCTTATGGAAGCCTTAATTGAGGATTATGATACTAATCTTGTGGTAATCGAAGCCTTGGGGAATGCTATCACTCGCTTCGAGGATGCAGCCTCTTCATTTGTTGGCTTTAATCAAAGCGTGAATGAAAGTGATCCAGCAGTGGGCACCCTTAAAGTATTGATGGAACAGCATAATTTGAATACCAATGATTTTGAAAATGAAATTGGTAAGAAAAGCATGGTTTCGCAAGTGTTATCTGGTGGAAAGTCTTTAAGTCGTAAGCATATCGAACTTTTATCAAAGCGCTTCAATATCAGCCCTGCTTTGTTTTTTGGTATTTAGGTTATGACTCGTCATGACCGCACGGTTGAACAACCCGAGCAATTTGATACTGCACAGGTTGCCAAAACCAGTCTGAAAGTATTCTTCAATATATGCGATAAATGGGGGTTGAACACCGATGAAGCGCTTCGCTTAATGGGGGAGCCTAGTCGCGACACGTTTACCAAATGGAAGCAGGGAGGCGCTACCAAATTAACCCAAGACCAGCTAGCGCGAGTATCAATTACACTAGGCGTATATAAGGCGCTGCGCTTACTTTTTCCTACAACTGAGCAAGCCCATGGCTGGATTAATAAGCCGAGCACCCATTTTGGCGGCAAGCCTGCCAGAGAGTATTTCTGTATAGGAAACCTCACTAACATGCTGGACTTGCGAAAGTATTTGGATTCGGTAATTCATTCTAATTAAGTGTCTGTGAAACTCCGTTTAATCTCTTCCCAATAATTTGCCACCCCCTACCATAGTGTCACGTTAGCTCTGTACTTAACTAACCCAGAGAGAGACGCTATGACCATTATCAATCGTGAACAACTTACTATAGCAACTCAACCTAGCTTGGCAAGCCGCGCGGTATTAACAGTCATCGTTGATACAAGCATGAGAAAACACGGCTTCATTTTTCCTCTTGCTGCTATCCCTTTCGTCACCTCAGAAATCCCTAGCACCATTGGTCAAGAGGGTATTTTAAGCAACACAGCTTATGTGATGGACGATACAGAAAATGCCTTCACGGCCATTGAGAACCTACTTATTGAAATCGGTTTAGCCAATAACGTTGTGATGATCAATGAGATAGGCGGCAATACCGATGAAACGTTCTATAAGGTCACACTCAATCTAACGGAATTCATGACACCCGTTGCGGCATAGCCGTAACAACAATGCGGGCTTCTGCTTTGAAGCCCAATAGCTTCTATGTATCTCGCTCCGTTCAGTAACATTCTTAGGTCGGGATATTTACTAACAAAGGAAATAACGTTATGTGTACATCAAATCTGGAGGCAATTGAAGCCAAATTTTCGAATACCAACCCTGCTGTCGTTATGGTCGCGGGGGAAGAAATTAAGGAAGATATCTTTCAAGATGAAGAGATTGATTGGCGCCTGATTGAAATCGATGACTTTATCAATGACTTGTTCGTTTGGATAGGGGAGGCCGATAAAGAAAGCACCGGCTGTATACTGATGAAGCAAGATTTATTCATGCTTAATGGTTGGGAGGACCAATATGTTTGGTCCAGTATATTAACTAATAAATTTGTATCACCGACTCTGCATACTGAGAGGTTTAATGACATATGCGAACAGGTCTTGAAAGCTAACTGTTCGGAATAATGTGTTTTGCAAAAGCGCCTCTAAAGACAGGCGCTATTGTTTCCATACCTGGTATCGCTACCGCTTACAGGTATTATAGTTTTAAGTCTGGTGGTAAAGAGATAAGCGAACTGGGGCGAAACCGAAACGAAAAGTAAGTGGAAAAAGAAACAGGCGTAGGCCACGCCTAGAAAAAATGCACTAGGCCACCTTGTTATACAGCACTTTTTTATCCCTTGTTGCTTCCTGAACTCGCTTAGCTAACTCCCTTTTTTGTTCGCTACTCATAGCCCATACATTCATACACCAACCATCATTTAGCGCTCTACAGATTTTACAGCCCATTTCCAATTCGTTATTCATACACTACCCCTATTAATACCTTATGAATTCAACGTATCAATAGCCGTGCACCTGTCAAAAAGCAGACTTTATATGTTGTGAAAAATGACATTTAACCCTTTTAAAATAGCCCTTTAGGGAAGCCCCATATAGTTGCATAACATTAGGAATGTGGCACATTGGACTCACTTAAACAAAATCGGAAAAAGGTATGAAAAATAAATTTTTTATTGGGCTCACTTGCTTAATTTTAGGAGGATGCGCAGATTCACCAAGTGTCGATAAGTTGTTAGAAAATGAAGTTCTAATGTCAGAAATTCAGAGAGGAGTACAGAGAAGCAACGCAAATAGTGGAATGGTGCCAATTACGCTAGACCTGGGCTATCTGGTTCACGAAAAGTTAATTACTGATGCTAGTGTTGATGAAATACGTTCTCTAACTAAATGTCCAAATTTAAATGGAATAGAATTGATTATCACACGGGGTAATATTACACATGTTGATGTTGATGTTGATGCTACTAAATGTGTTGAAACGTAATTATTTAAACAACATAGGAAATCACTATGGATACAATAGCTTTAGCAGCTGAAAGGGAACTTGCTGAATATGAAAATCTTGAATTTCAAAACACCACGTATGTTGGCCCTTACTGTGCGTTATGGGACAACCCAAGCCTTACAGTTGGGGAACGTGATGCGATGATCCCCTTCTGAATGAGATTTATAATCTAAACTCCGCATATGCGGGGTTTTTTTGACTGACCGCTTCCTCTCTTCGCGGTTTATAAGCTTTATCCCTCCCCCTTTTTTGCCTCACCCACTACTTTACCTACGTTCACCTTACTGAAATCTTCCAAACCAACGAGGTGAACATGTCACATTACATCGAATTTGACCGTGAGGTCGTATCTACGTCTATGGCAAGTATGAGCGAATCGGTTATTGCTTCTCTTACAGTTAATGAGGGCTTTCAATCGCACATTAGCAATATGGATCTGCACTTCGCCCTGCAAAATGGGGGTGATAACAACGTAATCTGTTCGGTGTCGAATGCTGTTCGTCGTCACTGGGCGTTAACAACAGTGAGCAAGAACCCAAAAGGCCTGCTTGTATCGTCAGTGAATCAGACTCTGGGGCATTGCGTGTCCGGAGCGCTCCGTGTTCGTGGCAAAAGAATTAAGGCGTCTTCTTATGTTGGCTTGTGGGAGAAAGCGGTAAGAGACAGCAAGTGCGTTCATCCGTGGACAGCGGCCAATGCTCTTTACAACGTCGAGATAACCAAGTCGGGGATAGATGTATTAAAGGATTTTGCCTTTGGGGAGCTGTGTCTTGATTGGATGCGCAGATTCGATTGCTTTGTGCCTACCTCAGACCGTTTTGTCATTGGGACGCCCCGCTCACAAGTCGAAGCAGTGGCAATCTTTGCCGTCATATACACACTGTCAGATAGTTGGGAGCAAAGCATTGATTTTTCTGTTTCTACGATAGCAGCGACCTCGCTTGCCAATACGCATGGGATACCCAAACTTACACACCTAAAGGTAATGGATTAAGAAAATCTAACCGCCACACCTCAGCACTTACGCTGGGGTTTCCCCTCTTTGAATTCAAATATTTTTAACCGCTCCCGCGTGCGCGTTCAAATAGTTTTAACGCCCCTTTTTTGCCGTTTCTCGTCACCCCTGCACATTAAATCCATACCAACCAAGGGGAAAACGAGAGATGAAAAACTTAGATATGTTCGACATTTGCGGTGAAAACAAGTTAAGCGACTTTGCAGTTGAAGCCCGCGCCAGTCTTGTAGTTGACTACGCGAAGAACCGAAAAGCAATCTATGTATGCTCACACTCAGGCGGTAAAGACTCACAAGCGCAATACATCGAAATGTGCAAAATCATCCCACATGACCAAATCATAGTGGTTCACGTTCACTTGGGCGAATACGAGCATGACGGTGTTATCGAGCATTTCAAAGCAACCATCAATCACGAGCTGGTGGTACTTGAGCCAATGCATACACTGGGCGATGCAATCCTACTTCGCGGCATGTTCCCAAGCGCCAAGATGCGTTGGTGCACTAGTGGCCTTAAAACAGCCACCATCAACAAATACATTCGCAGAATGATGGATGAAAACGGCTACACAGTCGGTTTCAATTGCGTTGGTATTCGTGCAGAAGAGTCGCCAGGTCGCGCATTAAAAACACCTTTGGTTATCAACAACAATTTAAACGCCCCCACCAAGAACCGTGAAGTTTACGATTGGTATCCGGTATACGCTCACAGCACAGATGAAGTGTTCGATACGATAGAAGCAGCAGGTCAAGCCCCACACCCAATGTACGGCAACCGTGGAGACAAGAACACACGCCTTAGTTGCGCCCTGTGCATACTCTCAAACAAGAACGACTTAACCAATGGTGCAATCGCTAAACCTGAACTTTATCACCACTACATTGCCTTAGAGCGCGTCATTGACCACACCATGTTTGTACGTCAGAAAAACAAGCAACCTGTGCCTGTATCAATCTCTGAAAAGGTTGGAATTGAATTCGATGAACTGGAAGTGCAGCGCCTAATTCCGGAGTTAACCAAAAGACGTGAAGAATTACTGGCAGAGAAAGCCGCCAAGGAAGCCGCTAAAGAAGCTGCCAAGGCAGAGAAGAACAAAGCAAAACGCACTAAGAAGACACACCGTAAACGCGACATGGACACCATTGACTTGTTCACCGGAGAAACAGAGAGGGAAGTGGCTTAACGGCCACCTCCGTTCCCCCCCCTTTATTTGTAATACCGCCCCACCCAGACACATTGACCCCATACCAGCGAACCCGCTTTCACAAACCCATTAAGGAACTGATATGAGCTACTTAGCCCCAAGTCAACGCACCACCCAAACCAAACCGAATGCCGCGCCTACTCATTGCGCCGGTTGTCACTTCTCTTTTGAGTCTTACGGCATGAAACCAGCGGACGGTTACACCCAAGGCGGCAAGACTTATTGCAATAGCGATTGCCAGCAGCAAGCGGAGGTTGCCGAAATCGAGCAGGGTGTTATGGATATGCTCGCTTCGGACGACTGGTAAACACTCAGTCACTTTTAGCGGGGGTGAGCATTCAAGCGCCCCCTAATCGAATCAAACTCAATACAAGGAGCAGTCATGTTAGAAGCAATGCATTATCTAACTTGTCTTTCATATCGCCCATCGCAAAACCTGATGCTTTGCATCGACCAGTTTGGCAATGAAATTGTTTTGGCCAAAGAGGGTGAGCCCGCATTCGCAGAGTGGGGCGCATACAACTACATCCAACAAGATAAGACTGAATTAACCACACCATTGAATATTGCTTGGGAGATTGCAGAGTTGCCACTGAGCTACAAAGGCGAGTTGACTGTCGGCCAATCCAGTTTTTAACCAACGATTGTAAATACAATCTAACCCCAACCCTAAAATTTGCCGCTCGCTGGTGGCTTGACACGTTAGCCCTGCAATCAACCAAGAGGGCTACGCCATGTCTATTTCACTTGCTTCACAATCAACAGTTCTTAACATCGCTACATGGATACGTGAAAACACCACTATCCTTAGCACGCTAACAGCAACCGATATCGCCAAAGGGATCTATTGGCAGAATGCAGAGTCATATGCGGCCAGATACAACGAATCAGCCCAGGCATGGAATGACACCACTCAAGTAACGGAAACCCTAACCAGAACTAAAGCATATTCAGAGCTTCGCTATATTCTTATTAGTAACTGCTACGAAGGTGACACCCAAGAAGAGATAAACAACTTTGCACTTTGCCTACGACTACTAAACGCAATCCTTGCTAACCCAGTTGATATCGATTATTACGATACCGTCATAGGTAAATTCGTTACGGTAAAGAATACCTACTCAAACGCTTACTATGACGCTTACATACTAGAGGTAGACCATACTGGCCTAAGCCCTAAATATACGCTTGGTGCTTTTGATATCTTCAATGACAAATGGTTATTCACTACCCGTAGTGAGAGAGACATCACCATCAACGATTGCCGCCCTCAACTTTCAAATACTCAGGCAGTAAACTTTAAGGCGTTCATCCAAGAACAATTGGACGCTGAAAAACAAGCTAACCGTGATAGAGCAAAAGCAGAGCAAGACGCTCACAACGAATACATAAAACACATAGAGCAATACATGCCTAAAAACACAAAGGCCGTTATCGTTGCTCAAAACGTCACTAACACTTCAAATTCACTAGAGGACTATCACGGCTCTACCACCAATCAAACAATCATCCTTGCTTGGTCTACACACACTAGAAACCTATTCCCTGAAATGCGTAAAGCTGCCGCGTTACATGAAGACACAAAACACCTTGCCACTTTACCTAAAGACTGCGAACACAAACGCTCTTACAGCTCTCTTAACGCATACCTAAAAGAAACATCAAATGAGTTTGCTGACGGTTGGTTGGTACACAAAGTTAACCTATTCGACAAAGGTGCTTCTTGGGTTCCTCAAGGGGTGCTTGCTGAACACCTGACCAATCCGCAGTCTACAAAAAAAATTACTCTGCAAGAAAAGGACCTAGCTAAACCCAAGGATAATTCAAAGGCTAATGGGGGCGAACCTCAAAATGTCGCGCTACGCTTTAATGACGCTAAACATGGTATCGAGCTTGTTTTTAGTGAAAAGCCCTCTGAGAGCGTTTTAGGTTTGCTGAGAGCTTCTAGTTTTCGTTACCACAAGAGAAATAACCTTTGGTACGCCAAACATACCGAATGTAATTTGGCTGACGCAAATCAGATCATGATTGAGTCAGGCAGCGCAGCAGTTGAGCGTTTAGGCCAATTAGAGCCAGTAACCAAGGAGAGGGCAGAGCCCCAAATCTTATCAATGCGTGAATTGCTGTTTGGAGTGTCGTAGCCACTTTGTTGCACGACCTCAAAATCAAGGCACGTTAACTCAAAACACACATGGAGATTTTATATGCAAATCGTGACAGGCGTTCCAAGTTTCATCAAGACCATCAATACCCAAATTGTTAATGCTGGTGGTCCAGGCTTTAACTGTTCCGTTCGCACCGAAAGCGGCTCGTATTTCTTTAAAAGCGAGCAGGGAGAAGTAGACTTGCGCATACCATCACTTATCAAGGTTGCATCGCGTACCACTTCATTCGGTGTAAGCGAATACCTAACGTACAACCAAGAAAAGTCTCTTCTGACAATTTACTCGGTTTGCGATGACTCCATCGAATCATCTGACAAGTGCAGCTTGATAAACCCCAGTGCTGAAAGACTCACTAAGCTCTGTCACACACTTGGCTTTTCACTGCTTAGTATTTCACATGAGACTATCAAATGGCTGTTCGATACCTAGAGGCGGGGAGAGGCCCGTAATATTTTTTAAGCCCGTGAGCGGCTTTTAGCGGCCTCAAATATCACTTAAATCATCAGGCCACCCCATACCCCTTTTCGCTATCGCTCCTCGCGGGATATGTGCCACCCTTCAATTGCAGTAAAAAAATACACCCGTTTCGCTCCTTAAAATTTTACTCCCTACGTTACTGCTTAAGCAGTAACGCTTTTATAAATACGTTACTGCTAGTTAGCCTTAACAGTCTTTTGTCTGTTTTTAGTCACTTATCTTCACTGCTCTACGTGAGGGGAATGCGACAATTTTAACTAAGCGAAAATGTCTTAAAGTTAATGTTGTCGAGGGATTTACGGTGTTTCATCTAAAATGGATTTCAAGTTTTTTGTGAGTAAATAAAAGAATTGATTTAGATTCTTCCTGCTTTATTCGCCACCTGTTTTTGTATGCTTTTAGCTCTAAAAGTCTACTCCCTACGTTACTGCTTAAGCGTTAACAGATTTCCACTACGTTACTGCTTAAGCAGTAACGTCTTGAATACTAGAAATTAAGTGATTAAATTTCGGTTGGTGAAGGTCTGGATGATCACTGCCAAATGTAGCAGTTGCTTGCCAATTACAGCAGTTATGCGTTTTTTTCGGCCGAAACCCTATTTTTTGCAGCGTTTTCTATAGATGATAAATTCTGTCGGTCATTGTTGGAAAATATAGAGGATAATTATGGGGCAATTCGAAGTACACAAACTAGGTCAGTGTCCTTTCGTTCGTCAAGAGATTGAAGGCTTAGTGAAATACGCCTTGGAATGTAGTGTTGGCGAGGGAGGGTGTGATCTGGATAAACAGCTAGTAATATTGCAGATTCGGCGTTCAACTGCGATTTACAAGCAATTAGCTGCGAGAATGTTTACTGGTAGCCAAGGCGAGTAAGTTCATCGTTCGACTTTGGCCTGTTGATCTGACTATATCTAGTTGAGTGGACTATATTTGTGTTTCTTGGATCAAGAACACTGTATACAATTACAGTGTGTTGAAATTTATCCCTATCAAAGCGTCTGCGGGTATTATTGGTTTTGAGTCACCTGCGGCAGAATACACACAGCTTAACCTAGATTTAGATCAGCTACTTATTGACCACCCCTCTGGGACCTATATTGGTGTTGCTCAAGGGGAGTCAATGAAAGGTGATGGTATATTCTCAGGTGACCTTTTAATTGTAGATCGCGCTCAAGAAATTAAAGACCAAGACATTGTGGTAGCAAATCTCAATGGAGTATTCGTGTGCAAAAAAATCGATAAAGTACAGCGTTGTTTGCTGTCTTCCAGTAAGGGTTTTCCCCCGTATTTTTTGCAAGAAGGTGACGACTTTCAGATAGAGGGAGTGGTGACGCGCTCTATTCGCTTACATCGACCCTTTAAGAAGCAACTCTGATGTTCGCATTGTGGCTATCTAGGCTACGAGAAAACGCAAGCCATACTCATTGGTTGCTGGGCACATGCACGCCGTAAGTTCATGGAAGCCAAAAAAGGCGCAGGTAAGAAAGGCAGTGGCAAAGCGGATTGGGCACTCAATCACATCCAAAAACTCTACCGCTTAGAAACCCAGCTAAAAGATAAAACGGTAGAGGTGCGATATATTACAAGACAAGAAAAAAGTGTGCCGTTGCTAAGCCAGCTTCATATGTGGCTAATGAAATCGGCTCAACAAGTGTTACCCAAAACCAAGTTGGGCGAAGCGATACAATACTGCTTAAACCAATGGAAAAAGCCGGAACGCTATACACTCGACGGGTTATTGCGTATCGATAATAATCGCGCTGAGCGCGGGATAAAGCCGTTCGTCATAGGTAGGAAAAACTGGCTGTTTAGCCAAACGGCCACAGGCGCAAACGCCAGCGCTGTTCTCTACAGCATCATCGAAACAGCTAAAGCCAACGACCTGAACGTATTCGAGTATGTGATGACTTGCCTTGATGAACTCAGCCAGCCCGATGTCAATATCGAGCAACTGCTACCATGGCAGTTTGCTAAACGCTAGGTGGAATTATCGGACGCTTACTTTTCAATTGCTACTTTTGCGGTTGAATTCAAGGGTGGTAGGTGCTCGTTTTCATTCCAATCCTCAGCCTTTTCTCGGCTACTGCCCAGTTCTGGACGAGGTCGATGATGTGGGTGCGTTGTTCGGTTTTATTCACGATATTTCCCTCTTTGACAATCCTTAAAGTTTAGCTTTAAAGAACGATTGTGAAAATTAGCGTGTAGGTTAATTATCGACGCAAATAACTTTTAAGGGAACAGCAGCCCCGTTTTCTTTACTTCCAGTTGAGGCAAAATAGCTTGATGAGGAGATGAACAAAATTGCAGCTATGAATATTCCCCAAATACATTTTTTAATGAAAGTAGAGTTTGTTGATGCCTTTCCTAAGAGGCTCGTTAATTCTTTCCTAGTATTATTTGCCTGCGACCTTACCTCAGCTTTTTCATTTAACGTATTGTATCGCTGGAAATCGGCTTCTACTTGCCTATCAATATGATCAATTGTCGCTTCATGCACGATTAGAGAGCGATGAACGATTATCGTTGTAATCAACATGCCTATAGCGACAGCTATACCATCAATAACTTGGTCAATTCTCATTATTGCACCGATAGCAATCAAAGCACCGGGAATAGTTAAGGCTTTATTTTGAGCGCTCGAAACAATTTCATTTATCTTCGAAGTATATTTTAAATCTTGGTCATTAATTTCTTGTAGCACCTTATTAACGCTAAAGCGTTTTACAAAAAGTTCATGATGAGCTTCATATTTTCTCAGTAGCTCGACGGCTGATCTCAGAACAGTTTGGAAAATTGCAGATTGCTCAGTACACCCACTTATAAGCTCACTGAAAGCTGAACGAAGTACATTTTTTCGCTCAGTATCTTGACTATCTCCGACGTTAATAACTTTATCTAATTTTTCTATAGCAACTAGCGACGCCTCGACATTTTCTAATATGCCTAATGTTTCCCACGATACGACAGGTTTAAATTCATGTTTTACAACGCTGGTTTCAGTTTCTATTACATAGACAAGTTTGCGTGATCCTTTTGTCGGGCCAGAAGGTGGCTCACAATGATCTGACAATTGGGCTAACAACTTTCTGGTTTTGCACAATAGATCAAGTCGCTTGATATTTTGCTCATCATCAAAACTTGAAGATCTTGCTGAGACTACATAGAAAAACTCAGGCAATAATGATTTTGCTTTAACATCAGCAAAAAGCGTTTCCCAATTACTAAAAATTGGACATTGCCTTTCCCAATTAGTGGCGTTTAAAGAAATTGTCAGAAGGCCATTTTTGATAGTTCTAACTGGATCAATATTGTAGCCAATGCCCTGTAGCATCAATGCTAATTGCGCTTTATCCGCATTTTCATCAATCGTGATACGAGCCTGATCATCTACAAAAATTGCAGATTCACTACTTAGCAGCGAAAAAAATTCTTCGAAACTAGTCTTGGTTTTCATTGTTTTGTGCTTCAATCAATCTTTCAAACTCTCTTTGTTGATTGTGATCTGTTATCAATAGGGTAAGCCTACCATCCTCATATTCGACAGGTTTCCCTGAACCAGAGGCTCCCACTTTTTTGCGAACTACTTTTCCTGAAAAACTTTTATCCGTGGCAACGATATCAACATACTGGCCTGCTTTAACGCTATTTTTTGTAGGTTCGATATGATGATTAACTTTATATCCCCCAGTATTCACGAAATTGGCGAATGTGCCTTTAAGATGAGAACCTTCAGGGAGATGAGATTCAATAGCATCATATAAGTCTGTAACCGCAATAGGTTTTTTTCGTTTCTCTGCTCTCTCAATTAGTAATTCGAAATCTACTTTTGCATTTTCATAGAATGCGCTACCAATGTTATGTTTCTCATCAAAATCACTGAGTGCTACCCTTAACTGATCGACTGAAAGAACATTGTCTGTATTTCTCTCATCACAGCCAAAAGCACTCTTAAAAAAGCTGGCTGATGAATTTCCTTTAATGAATTGTAGATAGGTGTCTTCTTTTGGTATTTCTGGGTAGATAAGCTCGAACAAGGTTAAGTCATATAATGCTGCTTGTCTTAGTGCATCTAGATTTAAATGTGGGGTATTTTTAGGCACTAAACTTACCTCATCAAAATCAAAGCCATCCTTTTTATCTACAAGGATGGCAAGTAACCGACCAAGGTCATCGTTTTCATGCGACTTATAATGCATAAATAGGATACTTCCACCTGTCAACTTGTGTGCACCTGATTCCCTTGCAGCAATGACCAACTGTTGCATCATACTGCTCACCAATCCAGAGAAGTCTAATTTATTCTCGACATACCTTTTCAGCGTTGAAGGCAGTGACTTAATCGAGTTATTTTCACGCAAGTAACTATGAAACTTATTCTTTGCAGCGAATTTTTGCTCAACCTGAGATATTAATTTATAACAAACGTCATCATTTTGAGGCCACAGCTCGCCAATTTTCGATTCAATTTCTGGACTACCGCGTTCAGTTATCAATTGCACTGTCTTCGCTGCTACCGCAACAAGCTCAGGTCTAATGACGTCATGTAACTCCGCACACTTTGGACAATCATTTAACTTCTCATCGAATGAATGTCCGCATTCAACACATTCCAGCATATCAACTCACTTTCTTCTTGTTTTGATAGTTAACACACTGTCTTTATATACAGTATGCTCGGTAATTCAATTTTTGCAAATATTTGTGTCATTTAGAACTTGGCAAGGCAGGGAATTCAAAATCAAAAAGCCGCATAACTGCACCAAAAATCTCTATTAAAAATTCCTTTTCCAACTACACGCCGAATGGCTTAATGTTACTACGTCGAGTTCAAATTTTGATCACTATTCAATTAACCGCCGCTCCCTCGCAAGCTCTAGTAAATCTGTTGCTCTCTTTACGATATCTGAAAACTTTTTGGAAATTGAAGTAGAGCCAACTGCAAACTCCCAGTGTGCTGATGACCCCATAGCTCTAGGCATACTACGTGGATCTTTTGCTAAAAATCGTCTTCTAATTAAGTCGTCCGACAGAATGAAACAACTTTCTAAATCAAATCCCTTATGTTGAAAGTAGTCTGATGTAAGGGGGTTAACTGCCAATCTTTCACAAAACAATGATTCGTCATCTGCGAAGCAATGACGTTTCAAATCTTTTGGCATTTGCATAAATGCTAAAAATAAATCCAATAACTGTCTATCAATCTTGTGTAGGCCAAATGGAAATATTTTTTCTTCATCTACGGATAGCAAACAATTGTCAGAATTTTCCGCATAAAGTATTGCGGTAGAAGCTATAGCCAAGTCGCATGATGTACTCATTGCGGACTCAGCATATTCAGATAGCACTTCTTCGCATTCAGATGTATGGATGAGCTTTGAAAAATTGTCTATCTGCTGAGGTGTTAATCTTTCAAATTGAAAATTAAGGTATCGAAGAAACTTCTTGATCCTTGACAGTCTTCGTTTTTGTATTGAGTTCGAAATGAAGTCTAATGAATCCAGTCCGAGGTCAGCAACAGGTACTCCCTTCGCACAAATTTTAATAAGTTGCTTTATATCGTCTTTATCCATGACTACTACTCTGATATTTCCAACAAATTAATTTACTAAAGTTGACTCTACACTACTAACCCACTTTGGCGACAAAATCCCCGCTGGGTGCGCGGGGGGAATGCGAGGTAAAGTAAGGTTAAACTGCCCAGAATTTAACCTCTTTCGGCATTATACAAATTTAACACTAATCATCGTATAAGCCTAATTCCTTATATTCTAGTTTCTTCTGTGCAAATTCGGATGAATCCTCTAAGAAATCCAAATATGAAACTTCTGTTATAAAGTCCCAACTTTCGCGTAAACAGCAATTCTCTATTCCAATTAGAGACTGAAATAACAACCCGTCATTAGAGTCTGCAATTGCAGCATTTGCAATATACTTTAAACTTGGACAAGCTCTTTGGTTAAAACTTTTACTTAAAGCCCACGCTATAGGCTTCTTGTCTTTAGTATCATCCTTCGTCAATTTACTAAGCCCATCTACAAGTTCAGATACTTGAGACTCGCTTAAAACTATGTTTCGAAATCTTTCTTCTAGCAATGGATTATTTCGTAACGAAACACCATTTTTCATAGTATTAATCTCAAGAACATAGCCTACTTGTCTAACACCGTAATCAAATTCATTATTGCTCATTAAGAGAGACATTAATTCTAGAAAAATCATTGTATTAAATTTACTCCTGACAAATTCTCAAGGTCCACTCGATACAAGCGCCTTCTGAAGATAAATTCACTTCGCATTACGTTACCTGTTCCGGCTACACCCGTCTTAAGACTTTTGATTTTCTTGCTCATATTGATAATTGCAGACCTCAAACTTCTATTCCACTCCTTGTTACTATTCTTTGTTCCATGATATAGGTGCTCAAGTCCAGTCCAAGCCTCAGATTTAGTGACTGATGCTCCTCGTATGATAGCAATAGAATCGAGGTTTTCATCACCAGTTTGTATTTGTAGTCTAATTGAGTATTGGCCCGCCCTATTGTTGGCGCTCAGCGCTCCTGTATTGTCAGCTTCGGCATTTACATCATCAGACCTTTTAGAAAAGGAAAGTGTTGATTTTTTTGAATCTTCAAAACCGGGATGAATGTGGCCACTATCAGCTTCTCCTTCTTCTGGACTTCCTAAAGCCCCACCTACACCAAGTGCGGATGTTCCAACTGATGGCATAACACACATCGGTGCACACGCGGTCTCACTGCCATTGAGTTCTACATCTTGCTTTCTATTCGCTTGTGGATCTGATCTAGCTACCTGATTCTGTGAATTTATATCATTAGGCTTCCCAACACTTGCAATTGAGTTTGATACTGCTGTTTGCCCCTTGCTCGCACCGTTGTTCGTTATATGTACATTACCTTTGCTGTCTTTGCCAACGTAACCAACGGTTTTACCATCAGAGTTGGTGATAGCTTGCGTTTTTCCTTCTTCAAGACCACCAGCACAATCCTTCATCGTATCAGTAGTTGAGCAATAACCTGTAGGGTCTGTACCTGACAAGGGGTTATTCATAATATACGAATAGGGATTTAAGCTTTGACTATTTGTAGGAGCTTGAACCAACGGATCAACACTCAAAAACCGCCCAAGGTTATAATCATACACCCGCCCGTTCATATGAATGAGTTCATGTTCGTCTAAATGTTCATGATCTGTAAACCCGCGCTTGCTCACCTCACTATCGGAACCAAAGCTAGAAATACGAGCTGATAGTAGAGACTCGCTAGATATTCCTCTGGGTTTTCCAAACGGATCAAAGCGCCTTCGTTCAGTTACTTGACCGTTATGATCAGTTAAGGTGGTTGCACTTCCCAAGCGGTCACGATGCAAGAATCGGATTTCCGAACTCTGTGAGGTATTTTGCATAGGGTCACCCGCTTTATACTTGATAACGGCCACATCACTAATATAAATACGCCAATCTTTACCTTCTAGTTCTGACAACTTATCAATGTAATATATTGAATCATTATCTGATTCTTGCTTATAACGCAGTCGATCACTACCATACGCAAAATTACTAGTCTTGCCATTTTTTGCGATTATCTCAGGCTTACCATAAGCTGTATAAGTTGCTGTTAGCCCATCGCCTGAGATCATATTGCCTTTAGCGTCATATTTAAAACTAACTAAGCCATTAGGTTTAATAACACTAGTGACTGCATTAGGTCCTGCTTCTCCTTGAATATATTGGTATGCATTTTCGACGGTAGTAGAATAATCAGATTTGTATTTAAAATTACCAATAGCGTCATAACCATAACTTACTGCCTGAACAACCGAACCTGCATGCTCCGCAACGTTATTTGTTAAACGTTGTAAATTGTCATAGGTGAAACGCTCGCTGGTACCGGTAACCAGATTGCTTTGTTCTATAATGTTGCCAAATTCGTCATAATTCGTGTAATAAAGCTCATGTAATCTTTGAGAACCTGTAATTGTGGAACTGAGCATTTGAGCACTTTTCTGAGAATACAGATAATGACCCGTTAATAAACCATCAGACATAGTAGCCGAACTTATATTTCCAAAAGCATCCATATCTTCAATCGTACGGTAGATGTAGCTACTTGCAGCATTTTTCTCAGATACCAGATACCCCTGGGCATTATACTCATAGGCCAGAGTTAGACCGTTAGGGTAAACTAAGCCAATTGGCCGTCCAAAATTATCATCAAATTGATTTTCAGATATAAAGTTAGCGCCATCTAACGTAGTAGTAGTTTGAGTAACTCTAAGCGCACTATCATATTGATACGTTCGAGACATTCCTTTTTCACTTTCACTACATATTAGTCCAAATTTACGTGCGCCTGTTGCGGGTATCAAAGCGCCCCCTCAGAAAGTGTATTGAGTGGCTTTATGCAGGTTGTAAATAAAGAAGTGCTCTGTGCCATATGCGCAAGTGCACTCCAATTGCAAAGGCCCGTTCGTAATTTATCCAATCATGGTTTTGTCATCATGGCCAGTGACTTAACACAATCCGAAGTCACCCGTTTATCCCGTGAAATTGGCTTCGCTATTTTAAGTGGTGATAGCACAAGACGAGAGCGAGCAGAAACCGTTTTTGAGCAGTTGCTTGAGAGTGAAATTACCTACTCAGACTTTCAATTCCTCACTAAAGAGGAGCCACAAACTTGCGCTGAAATGGCTGTTGGCCTATCGGTGATTGGCAGTCTAGACCGCAATGAATATGCTAAATACTTCAAAGATTTAAGGTATGTGCCTAGCTTTGCAGCTTTTTCCCATATCTACGAATACTGGTTAAAAACCAGTTCATAAAGGAACTGATATGTACCATCAAACCAAAAAGACGTTTTCCGACCGGTTATTATCGTCTACAGAGACATTCTTCCAGCTTATTTCATCATATGTGCTTTCTCAAAGCCCAAAGGATTTTGTATCGCTCGATACGAATGTTAATAAACATACTTTCTTAATGGATGATTGCAGTCTTGTAAGTGCATTCAATGTGCGCGGCACAAAGAAGGCCATGAAATCTGAAGAGTATGCCGATACGGTCTTTAAACTTGAAAGCGCCATGAAAGGGTATATGGCGAATGGTGATACTAGTTTTGAATGGTCCTTTGAGTTGGATACTGATAAAACCAAAGAGGAAATTGAAGAAGTATATGGCAAAAGTGCGCGTCGAGTCGCTAACAAAATAGGCTTCCTTTCAACTGGTATCATCGATGAGCAAGTTGATGTCATGGCTCGCTTTTGTCATACCGAAACAAATTTGCTGGTGGTGCGTACTCAACTTACCTCTCTGACACGAGAAGAAATCCAGCAGCTTAAAGAGTTAACTGAAAAGCTGGGTTCAAACACTCCCAAAATGACCGATGCGCAAAATTTAGTACATGGCGCTTCATATTATCTACATAGGCACGAAGCTACCCTGTCTGCCCTTAAAGATGATTTTGATAATGCTGGTATATGGATAGATCTTGAGACCACTCACGAATATGCGTATCACCTAAGAAATTCCTATGATTCTGGCTTTACCGATCTAAGCTGGAGACCTGCTTTACAGGGAGACAAATACACGTATCGTCCCGTTGAATCTGGTGATAGTGATTACTCTGCTTTTGGCATGCCTAAACTGCAAGACCAGCTAATCCCGCGAATGGCTGAACGCTTAACTTATACGACAATGCAAATCGGTGATACGTATATTGCCCCCTTTTCTGTCAAGTATTTACCGAAAAAGCCGCTCCCTTTTGCTTCCTTTTTGCGAAGCATTAAAAAAGAGAATATACCCTTTAGGCTTACCTATGCTTTCAATAAGCATTCCAGTAATTCACTAATGTGGAAGGTCGGATTAGCGAGCTTACTTTCCCTTATCAAGCATAGGGATAACAAGGAAATCTCTAGCGCATATGATAATTTAAGCGCCGTTCAGGATGCGGGGGGAGATTTTGTCGACCTGCGAATTCATGTTTCAACTTGGTCCCGCCAGTCTGAGCAAGATGCTAAAAAACAAAGAGAGATTATCGTTAAGCGTCTTCAAAGTTGGGGGGGGATAGAATGCGAAAGCGTTGAGGGCGATCCTGTAGAAACGTTCATGAGTTCCATACCAGGATTGACTCGCGGAAAAACTGCTAGCCAACTTCCCTTTGAATTGAATGAAACCATGCAACTTATGCCCATCTCTAGACCGTCATCTATTTGGGATACCGGCTCTAGAATATTACGGACTGCAGAAGGTAAACTATTCCCCACTCAGCCTTTTTCGAAACAAATGGATTATTGGCTAAAAGTGATATTAGGGCCAATGGGGTTCGGTAAATCTGCCGAGTTGGCATGTGATAACTTCTCTTTACTGTTGCATCCCGACTTTAATGAACTTGCTTATATCCGCCAGATAGATGTGGGTACAACTTCGCGGGGCTTTATCATGTTGGTGCGCTCTCTGCTCCCTGAAAATCAAGCCTATCTTGCGCAGTACCACCGTTTACAAAATACCAAAGAATTTCAAAAAAACATTCTTGATACCTTACCTACTCTCAGACTTCCAACATCCGCGCAATTGGGCTCTATACGGGATATGTTAGTCACTCTCGCACTTCCTGATGATAGCGAGCACCCTTATGAAGGTACTTACCAAGTCATTAGTTCGTTAATTAAGCTGGCTTATACGCTCACATCTGATAGGGCTACAGCATTAGTTTACCGACCTGGTTTAATTAAAGATGTGGATGATGAATTAGCTCGCCTCGACTTCACACCGATCCGAAATAAAGTGTTCTGGTGGGACGTTGCAGATTTTCTTTATATTAATAACAGCCCACATCAAATGTTAGCTCAGCAGCAAGCCGTTCCGGATATCCCTTACTTGGTTGGCTTGACTTCTAATGAGCGTTTAACCAATGAATTCGAAGGTCTAACGACTCCAATGGGTGAGCCAATACTAATTTTTATTGCCCGCAAGCTCTCTGGTGCCATGGACGATTATCCCATCCTATCTGGTAGAACAAGGTGGAATTTACAGGGCGCTAAAATTATTAGTCTTGATTTAGATGATGTGACTCGCGGGAAAGGACCTGCCGCCAATAAACAAAATACTATCTTCTATACCTTAGCGACAAACATACTAACGAGTGACTTCTTTTTGTACGAAGAGCAGTTGCCTGAATTACCAGAAAAACACGGCCTATACGACATTAATAGCCGCGGTATTTATTCAAAAGAAATACAGCGACTAAAGCGCCTGGCTAAGCGCTTTTGTGTTGATGAAGTGCACCGAGGGGGAGGAATAACTACTTTTGAATCGATGCTTGAAACGACCACTTTAGAGGGCCGTAAAGGTGGTATCGATATAGTTTTGGCCACACAACTTGTTAAAGCTATACCTGATTCAATAGTCAAGTTAGCTAACGCGGTTAGTATTCTCGGCTCTGGTAGTCCAGCAAACGTTAAGGACTGCGTTGAGAAGTTCCAGCTAGAGCCATCATTACAAACCATTCTGGAAAATGAAATGCGTTCCCCTAGCGCTTCTGGCGCAACCTCTTTGAATATTTTCAGAACGAAACGTGGGACTGTTCAACATAAATTGATATCAACAGTCGGACCCGGGTTTCTTTGGAGAATTAATTCCATCCAAGAAGATGATTACGTTAGAAGGCAGCTAGGAAAGGTATTGGGTGAAGACATAGCTAATGAAATTTTGGTTAAACGTTATCCGTCTGGAACCATTGAGGCTGAAATGGAGCGATTGCGTAAGAATCGAGGTTTAGAAAAAAATGGTGATTTTGAATCATCAATTGTTGATGAAATTGTAAATGACAATTTAAGGTACTTTAAGACACAATATACAGCGGCATAATTCCTGCCGCTTTATCTTGTAGTATTCTAACAAGGCCTGAAATTGAAAAAAGTACTAGAACCTAAAAGCTACTTCCAACACCCTAACAAGCGTTTGCATGTTTGTGTCGGCGTGTCACCGATCGTTAGGAGAACACGTAAATTGTGGCTGTTTCATTCCCCTATACCCACCAGTTCAGAAAGGTTCGCAGCTGAAACATTGGATGAAATCAAAGTGGAAGCCAAAGGCTACACATTACCATCCAACTTTGGTGTTATCGAAGAAGATGTGAAAGTAAAAGGGATCTATGTATACGATAATATATTAACTATTCGACAAGGAACTGCTGAGCAAAAGTCGACATCTAGAATCAGTTTTCAATTTGATAAATCAAGTCTAGTTTCATTTTCAAACGCGATGGAAAATGCAATGCGTTGTCTCGAGATAATCAGAACTCTAAAATCTAAATAATAAACTCACCACAGCCCCCAATATTTGTAATTTACCACCAATATCATTATGACGTGTCATAATGATATATTGGCAATCTCATCCGCCAATTTAGTTGGCAATAATATTTTATACTAATATGACACGTCATAAATAAACTCCTCTTTGCACCTTGCTAATTGGCGCCAATCTACTAGTATAGATAATTAGGATTATCTTTATTAATGACAGTATGAATACGAACATCACCATTTCACAACAAGACTTTGCGATTGACGACGCAGACAAAGAAATTGTGCTTAACAATCTTGTTGAGCTTCGCGATGATGTTTGGCAAACGATGTCAAAAAACACTCGCAAAGCGTATCAACAAGATTTCAATCAATATTTGGCGTTCTGTAGAGAAAATGGCATGCCAGCCATGGCAAGTGATTGGCGTGTTACTAAAGAAAGTTGCAAAGCGTATCTCGAATTTATGATCTCAGGCCCACTTGGCCATCATAGTATTAAGCGAAAATTAGCTTCTATCCGATTTTTTATTGGTATTTCTGAGCTCCCCGATCCGTGGAAGCATTCCAAACTTTTTACTAAGTTTGTGTCCGGGCAACTCAAGCAAAAACCCGCTGCACAGAAGCAAGCCAAACCACTTAAACTGCGCGATGTGGAAAAGCTTAATCGTACTTTAGAGCTAACCACATTATTGGGTTTACGTGACGCTGCCCTTATTAATGTGGCCCTCGATACACTCTTTCGTGCGTCTAACATCGTCGATATAGAGTTAAAGCACATCGATTGGGATGCTAAAACCATTTTTGCACCAAAATCAAAAACTGACCAATCGGGTGAAGGGTTTTACGGGTACATTTCGGATGAGACTGCAGGTTTAATTAAGCGGTGGATAGAAAAAGCTAACATATTAGAAGGTTTTTTATTCAGAAAATTATCGCCAAAACACACCGTGCAAGCCGAGCCGATGCAATACCAGGCATTACTAAAACGATACGCCGCAATTGGTATGGCGCTGGATAACAAAGGGGTATTTACGTGTCACAGTACGCGAACGGGTGGCGTATTGACGATGATGGAAGCTGGTGTTCCTATGGCAGATATTGTGCTCTCTGGCCACTGGAAATCAGAGGCTATGCCTATCCGTTACGGCCAGCAATACCAGGCAAGTAAAACAGGGATGGCTAAGGTTCGATAATATTAAAAATCATCTTAATTGACATCTGATCTTCCCCCAGTTTCGTAGACACTTAACTTGCCTGTGAATATGTATTTTCATATTCATCTGGAGATACATGACCAAGATGGCTGTGTAGTCGAGTTCGATTGTAAAACACTTCTATGTAATCAAACAAATCTGCTTTAGCTTCTCTTCGGGTTGCGTACACTTTTCGCTTTACACGTTCAGTCTTGAGCGAATGAAAAAAACTTTCTGCCACCGCATTATCTAGGCAATGACCTCTGCGACTCATACTTGGTATCAAATTATGGGCGGCTAAAAAATCTAAATAGTCACCACTGGCATATTGGCTACCTTGATCACTATGTACAATAACGTCTTTTGCTTTAGGTCTTCGCCATACCGCCATAAGTAGTGCTTTAATCACAATATCTGACGTCATTGTCTGTTGCATTGACCAGCCAATCACTTTGCGAGAGAACAAGTCCAATACGACAGCCAGATATAGCCATCCCTCATATGTCTTAATGTAAGTAATATCTGATACCCACGCGGTATCAGGCTCGCATACAACAAATTGCTGTTGTAGATGATTATCTGCGGCAATATGAGGCGTAGACGACTTAAAATAACGCCGTTTATAGCCAATATTAGCTTTAAGTTTGGCTTGCTTCATCAACTTGGCTACACGGTTTTCACCGCATGTTTCACCCAAACGACGCAGCTCATGTGTGATGCGTGGGCTGCCATAAACACCGCCACTTTGTACATAACTGGCTTGAATCTGTTTAAGCAATCGTAGGTTGGCTTTTTCTGCTTTAGATTGAGGCTCTTTCAACCAAGCGTAAAAGCCGCTGCGGTGAACATTTAACACCCTGCACATGGTGTTAACGCGATAAACATTGAGTCGTGATTTTATGAACGTGTACTTTTCTTTGACTCGCTTGCAAAGTACACGGCGGCCTCCTTTAGGATGTTGCGCTCTTCAGTTACTCGCTTTAACTCAACTTTAAGCTTGCGTATCTCTTCTTGCTCTGCGGATTGGCTGGCGGGCACTTTCGCCTTACTCACCCAGTAATAAAGTGACTTATCCGATATACCTAATCGCTTAGCAACATCAGGCACTGAATGACCTTTTTCGATTACTTGGCGCACGGCCTCTTGTTTAAATTCGTCTGGATATTTTTTATTCATAACGCTTTTTACCTTACTTCGGTTTCTAAGTAAAAAGTGTCTACAAAGTTAGGGGAAGATCAGATACTGTATGTGAACGAATTCAGTTATCGAATTATCAGCGTGATCTTCAGCTACGAAAAGTGAAACGATCTCTATGAATCACACACTTTATTTGCATCCTTCGGCATTTGGTTACAATGGTTCTGCACAATTCCGACTGTACGTTTAGCCCAGTCTATATAAGACAAACTTCCTGCTAGCGCATCCTGCCCCGCTATAACGTCACACTGAGGACGGTCCTTCAACTCTATTACTAAAACATCGTCTAAGAGCTTATCGAAGATCTTAAGAGAAGGTAACTTGTATCCTCTTAGATGCTCAACACCAATTGATGTTTCTAATGTTAAAAAGACTGTTTCGCGCTCAATTAAACTGAATCCTAAACTGTCTGCTAGAGTTTTTGATATAAACGTCTTCTCTGAGCCGGTGTCCACGCATATTTTACTGTTGATTGGGGCTTTTGAGGCTAATTCTATTCTCGCACTGATTATTAAATTCCCTAGATTCTGAAAGAAAGGTAAGACTATAACTTCTGATTTTTGAAGACCAAATTCGACTTTCTTATACGCATTTAGAAAATTCAATCCAAGTACATTTTTTCTAGATTCAAAAAATGGATGTTTCGAAAAAAAACCTTTAATTCCAAATGAGTACTCTGCATAAGATTGGTTTCCTGTCACTGACGTGACTTTTAATCTATCCCTTCCATCTACCAAATTTGTACTGTTGTATAGCGCAGCAGTATCAACTAAAAATTGCACATTCAAACCACTCAGTGTAAAAAGAAAGTTATCTCCTACATTCATTATGTTAAGACTTCTCGGTGTGTTGTCCATCCTTTCTAGCAAAGATACTTGTTCTATGAGCTTTGCCGGATTTCGTTGAACTGTATGGTTATTAACCAAAGCTATTATTTCACCGAGTGCCCTAGCAGATCTTTGATAGTTGCCAGAATTCATGTGCAATACATAATCAGAATATGCTGAGTAGTAATTTAACCAGAATGTATCTGTTCGGCATTGGATTTGAGGGAAACGCTCAATCTTTGTAGGTCTGATAGAATAGAAGTACTTTTTTTCCAAACAGTCATCTGAATTCATTAGTACCATTATGTCAGTAGTATCGATAGCTGGGCGGCCGCCTCCATACAAAAAACAACTATAAATAAGAAATATAAACAACATAATTATCGGGCTCAGCTTGAAATTATGCATAAATCCCCTTTTATAGAACTTCAGATATTATATTAATATTTTGGTTATTGTAAAAACAATTCAGAGCAATGCTTGTCCACTTTAAAGCGACTTAGATCATTTCCTGGTATTTTTTTGATGAGTGTGGTGTCAATTAAATAATCTAAATAATCTATGTGAGACTTTATAGATATATTTCTGACGTTATTGAAATCTCTTTGTAACCTTTCTCGATTACCTACCAGGTCAATAGAAATACCTCTAAGAGATTCAGCTAGGACACAATAAGAAAATGCGTAAGCTTCCGACTCTATCATTCTTTTATTTATGAATATCCCATCAAAACTTCCATTTAACGCTTGAGATACGTGCATAGTTTCATGTATTAAAACCATCAAGAGAAACAGTTCTTTATTAAGTTCAAAACTTTTAAGAGAGTCAGTATCAACATAAACAGAAAAGTGATAGAACCCATCTTTATAGACAACTTGCGATTCAAAATTGTCATTGAGTTTTGTGACTATCAGATCGATTTCAAATCGATTATTAAGTTTTTTCTTACCAACTCCATTAGCCAAAAAATTAGCCATTTTAAAATCGAGGTAGTTAGTTCTTACTAAAATGTCTTTGTTATAAAAAATTATTTTTAGCCCATCTTTTTCATCATCAAGTAGGTTAAAAGGTATAGGTTTTTTACTATTGCCTAAATTATTTAGAGAGTTAACGAAAATTCCTCTCTTTGTTTTCTCCACGGTGTAAGCACGTTTGATAAGACCATCTTCATTGAGCTGCTTGTAGTCATCATCTATACTTTGATAACTACTACAGGCAGATAACAATAATAAAATTGCAAATGGAAATGCTATTTTCAAGAGTTTAGCGAGTACTAATCTACGGTACAAAAATAGGGGTTTTCACCATCATGGCAGGTGTGATTGTAAGTTGCAGCAGCAAGACTATTTCCTTCATACTTATAATTCGTTGTTACACTACCATTGCCAAAATAATCTGTTTGCAAGTCTACATCTACCCTCATTTCGTCTGAAGTATCTTTATAGTTTGCTAACCAACTTTTCACTTGTGATGGCTGATTAAAATGCACTTCATTGCCTACTCGATTTGATGGGAAACTGTTTGATGCTAATTGAGAGCCATCTTGGTACAACGTTATCGTAATGTTTCTTGCAAGCGATGCAGAGTTTGTATTATCGAGAATCAAATAGTATTTTGCAGGATCGAAGTCACTCCACTCCTGCTGAGTAATTACAGCAGCACTTGCCATAAGTGATTGAAATGGCGAGAGCAACTGATCGACTAGATTATTGTTACCCTGATCCTGTTCGTAGATAACTGTCATGGTTCCATCTCCGACCGGAACCTGAGCAGTCATTTTACAGCCAGTGAAGCCTAAAAGAGCTAGAGGTATCAATGTGTATTTTATTAAAGAATAATAATTGTTCATAAATTTCCTTATTTCAAATTAAATTTCCATTTGCATTTCCACTGTACTCATTAAACCAAGTTCAAGTCAAATATTTTTAAAATGTACTGTTTTCTAAGATTAATTAATTTTTTCGATATCATAACTATAAATTTTCTACAAATTTTGGGGAAAATCAGTAGTCTTCTCCCTTGATTTATCTGCCATAGATAAAGAAATAATTATCTTAAAACTTAACGTAATTTTTAAACTTTCAAAGGTAGATACACTAGCACGCAGGTAACGAGGATATGCAACACAAATTCATTTGATCGAAAATCCCTAGGGTTTCGACTTCCTACAATACTCGCAAATACTTCACCATGAGTGTCAAAGAACCAATCTATCTTTACTTTTTCGAGCATGTAAAGTTAGCCACTAATATTGTAAACGCGAATTCAACTCCGAAGTGCACCACTCGCTAAATTAAGCTGCGCTGCGTAGTTCATTAAAAACAACTAAGGGTTGTCTATACCCGAGGCATTTTCTTGGCCTCAGGTTAAGTGCCCGTTGCGTGTCAGCGACCTGTTCGTTTGTAACGGTCCTTAAATCGGTGCCTTTTTTAATATATTGCCTTAGCAAGCCGTTAAAATTCTCGTTCAATCCTCGCTCCCAAGATGAGTAGGGATTGGCGAAGTAGATATCGGTTTTTAGTTTTTCTGCAACCTGTTCATGACCGCAGAATTCTCCGCCATTATCAGCTGTTATCGTGTGCACATGACTACGGTAGCGCCACAGCATACCTACCATCGCTCTGCCTACATCAGCCGCGCTTTTAGCGGGCACCTTGCGTATCAAGTACAACTTACTTTTACGCTCTACTAAACTCACAATGGCACCTGTACCGTGCTTGCCTAGCACCGTATCTACTTCCCAATCACCAAAGCGTTCTTTCTCATCTACGATGGCTGGACGACACTCAATTCCAACGCGATTTGGAATGATAACGCGTTTCGCTCGGCTGCCTTTACGGTACTTACGGCGGCCTTGTCGCAGCTGTTTGTACAGTTTGCCACCCACTGATTTGTCTCGTTGAACGTAGCCGTAAATCCACTCATGGCTGACTGGGTAACCAACAATTTTACCCACACCAGCAATCTGCTCAGGACTCCATTTCTGAGAGAGACCGTACTCAACAAACCCAATGGTGAGTGCAGGCACTTGATATTTAGCAGCCTGACATCGCCGCCGTCTCGTTTTACTCTGCGCCAATTCAGGCAAATAATGACTGTCTCTCAAGCGATTGCGTCGAACTTCCCGGCTGATGGTGCTGTGACTGACACACAATCGCTTTCCTATTTCCCGATAACTGAAACCCTCGCGCAAGTAGGCCTCTA
Source organism: Paraglaciecola mesophila (assembly GCF_009906955.1). Taxonomy (GTDB): domain Bacteria; phylum Pseudomonadota; class Gammaproteobacteria; order Enterobacterales; family Alteromonadaceae; genus Paraglaciecola; species Paraglaciecola mesophila_A. Next base: position 35,204 of record NZ_CP047657.1, on the reverse strand, counting down.
TCTGATATCTTTGTCCTTCGATCAACTGCTTGTAACTCATGGTGATACTCTTTTTGTTTGGCGACTTAAGAATACCACCAACAGGCAGTTGTTCGTCTATCCCCAATTAACCATGAGTGGTGCACTTATTACCTGAATTCGGGAAGGCGGTAATAAATAAATCTATTGCCCAAGTTGGAGCAAAATATAGCTTGCCCATAAGTGCAGATAAAATAACAAAGCCGAGTATGTCACTTATAACTACAGCAACAGTTAAATGCAATAAAGCTTGGGACTTTTGGACCCTAGCATAAAAGCTTAAAACAACTAAACCAACTAACGCTGAAGGAGCCTGAAAATAAAAAAGTGAATCAATACTAGATTGTTTAACTAAATTATCTGCGCCAATTAGCAAAGTAGTTAAAGTGCTCACTAAGGTAATAGCAACGAAATGGAAAACTGAAAATTTAATTATACTAGACCAATTCAAAGTACTTCCTTGCCACATAACGGCCCGCATAACGGGCAAAAATACGTAGGCTACAATACCAAGCGAAGCGCAGGGAGCCTACGTGTTTTTGTCCCTAGCGAGCGCAGCGAGTGTTTATGCGTTTGTTAGCTGCGTAATGATGGCCATCCTGAATTCTTATTGAATCCAGCTTCGATCTTGAGCCTTGAGATAACGTCAGATATAACATCGTAATCGGATTCGCTCTGAAACAGTGCCCCTTTATCTTTGAGGAACTCACTTTTCTTTAGAGGTGTTCCGTATTTACCTGCCCAGATGGTGTATACACTTAAGCGTTTAAACAACTCTATCTCCTTTTCAGAAAAAGTATGGCCTATTTTTTCTGAAAGCCATTCCAAGTCATGGGGAGAAACACCTTTTGGGGTAATTGGTTTTAGTCTCTCATTTTCAATTTTTAGTTCTTCTTTAAAAGCCAAAACTCCTTTGAAAGCATTTTCAGTGGCTATTCCTAGTAAAAAAAGAGATCCTTTATGCGCACCAACTCGAAGTTCATCTGATGAATCCTTTGAAGTCATTGAGTTAAATAAAGCCTTTGATGCTTCAAACATTTGAGACGCTTGTGTAAACCAAAACTCTGCGTTTTTTAGTTTAGTATGAAAATCCATGTCCATTAAGTCCTTCAAGCAGCTAACAATTTAATATAGCGCGATTTGCGCGTTTTTCTGCCGACGCATCGTTCACTTTTATACTTCCGCTATTAATACCAAACTAACTATCATATTGCTACATAAAGGAAAACTGGCGATCTGGATAAAATGATAAGAACAAAAACGAGCGATTGGGTCGTTTTCCTGAATATATGGGAAAGCCCTTTAACTTGTATATCCAAACAGGGGGTTTACGCCTAAATAATCAAAAATATTTTAGTCAGCTATTTTAGTGAATACAGAAGGGTAGAATCAGTCGAGGGACTCCTGATCGCTCATTGACGTCAGTCAATTTTTATAGTGCCAACTTCCGCTTTACGTACACAGCTGCCGTTCAAATTTCAAAACTTAAACGGAAGAAAATGTTTAGATTATCAGTTATCTGTCCCCCATTCAGATCCTCGTTGATGTCCTCGTCTGGGGTAGATAGATGATAATCTCCAGTGGACGAAACCGCGGGATGTTACCCCGGTGGTGTCGTTATGGGGATTTCGATGATGGAGGTGAGTCTGCCGTAGAGGATGATCGTCTTGATCACTTGTTTCCAGTCGTGCTTTCTTTCTATTCGCATCTATTTTTCACGTTTTTACTCAGTTTGTTTGCTTCGTTTTAATCCTTGTAATGTGGTTTTTGTGGCTTCAAGTACAGCGCTACCCTCACCAGTAAAGACGATTCTTTGGGAGCATCAGTGGCCACTAATTCAATGTAGGTGGTGCTCTTGGTAAGTAAGCGGGAAGCCTGAGCGCCGATACCGTCATTGGTGAATGACATTGCCTGCACACGAAGGGCGTTGAACTTGTCTCAGTGTCGTCGACAGTCTCTGCTGTTTCTTGCTCCGGCTCTACTTGCTATGCTTGCCTAGCCACATTGAGTTTGGCTTTACTGGCCAACAAACCATAATGCCGTATACGGTGAAACCCGGTTGGTAGCACATGCAACAAGAACCGACGCATGAACTCGCCACAAGTCAGTTGCATGGCGCGGTGCATGTTATTGCCTTTGCGCCGGTAGTCCTTGTACGTAAACGTGACGTGTGTTGCATCGATGGATTGCAGCCGCCGATTCGCTATCGCGACGCGGTGCGTATAACGCGACAGGTACTTCAGCACGGCTCTGGGCCCTGCAAACGGCGGTTTGGCATATACGACCCATTCCATGGATTGTTGCTGTTTGCACCATGCTGTGAAGTGCGCTGCGTGTTCAAAGCCAATAGCTTGGGTCAAGTCCCCGAAGCACAGGAGTTGCTTGGATGCATACAACTCTGCCACCCCTTGCATGTACAAGCGGCGAAACAAGCGAGACAACACCCGAACGGGCAAGAAGAAGCCCTTTTTACAGGCTTTCCATTGCTTAGCTTTATCCAAACCACCACCGGGGACAATACAATGCACATGCGGGTGATGCATCATCGCTGAGCCCCACGTGTGCAAGACCATGGTGGTACCAATTTCAGCGCCCAGATGTCGAGTGTCACCGGCAATGATTAGCAGCGTCTGTGATGCGGCTTTGAACAACAGCTGATACATCAGCGCTTTGTTGTAAAAGGCCAACTGTGCCACTTCGGCCGGTAGCGTGAATACCACATGGTAATACGCCACGGGCAACAACTGTTTTTCTCTGGCTGCAAACCAGCGTTTGGCACTGGCGCCCTGACACTTCGGACAATGCCGATTGCGGCAGGAGTTATATGCGATGGCATCGGTATCGCAGTGTTCACAATGCAAGTGATGGGCGCCTAGTTGCGCACTTCGACAGCGCTCAATGGCTGACATGACTTTGAGTTGCGCTAGACTTAGATGGCCACGATGTGCTGCTTTGTAATTGTCGCCAGACAGACGAAACACATCCGCCACGTCCAGTGGAGTCCGTGAGTTATTTGACATGTTGTCACGCTCACGATGCCAATGTATCTAGCGGACTGACCACCTCTTGCAACAGTTTGCTGGCGACTTGCGCATACAAAGCGGTGGTCTCCAGTTTACTATGCCCCAACAAGGTTTGGATGACCCGGATATCGACTTTATCTTCCAGTAAGTGCGTGGCGAAACTGTGCCGAAGCGTATGCATGGAGACTTTTTTAGTCAGCCCGGCGTCAATACACGCTGATTTACACGCACGACTGAGCTGACGGGTGCCGATTGGGTTGAGGGGATTTTGTCCCGGAAACAACCAACCGCCGTTAAGCATCAAGTGATGCGCTTTGGCATGTTTGTACCATTGGCGAAGGGTGGTCAACAGCATTGGCGACAACATCGCCATCCTGTCTTTCTTGCCTTTGCCTTGCTCAATGCGCAACAGCATGCGAGAACTGTCGATATCCGTCACCTTCAGCGCAACCAGTTCGCCAATCCGCAACCCAGCCCCATACGCGACCGAGAATGCAGCTTTGTATTTGATACTATGGGTGGCATCAATCAGTTGCTTAACCTCCTCTTTACTCAAGACCGTAGGCAACTTCCTTGGCACCGGCACGGTGCTAACTTTGAGCATCACATCGAGTCGATTCAGGGTCTTATGAAATAAGAACTTTAAACCCGATAACGTGGCGTTGATGGTGATGTTAGATGCGCCTTGCTCGGCCAGCGCGAGTTGGAATTGCCGTAGTTCTTCAGCCGTGACATCTTCTGGCGAGCGTTTCAAATACGCGGCGAGTTTCTTCCCACCTCTGATGTAGCCGATTTGCGTTTTGGGACTGAGCCTACGCATGGTCATGTCTTCAATCATGCGCTGACGTAAAGGACTGGTGCTTTCTGTAAAATAACTCATGGTTTCACTCCTGAGTGAACTCAGGGCAACATTGCCCTTCCTTCAGCTTAGGAGCGGAGAACGAGGTCAGAATACAATTACAGCGGTGGGAGCGGCACTGCTACCGCGTAGCGGTTTAGTCCATTTGTCTTAAGCAGACCACCACCATCGCGGTGGTCACGGTCCGCTTTTCGCTCATAACAGGCTGACAGGCTAAATGATAGCTATTTCAATTTGGCCTGTTAACACCAAGCGCCTTTGGCTTGAGTTTGGGCGTGGTTCTGCGCCAGCTACTGTTTCTGCTCCCTTGCTTACACAAAATGCATTTCACTCAACCCTTTTATAATTAAACTTTTCTTCCGTGGTGTTGCCCTCTTGCTCAATGGCCACATAAATATTTATTTCATTGTCGTTGATTCGCTCAAGAGTCAAACCGTTGAAGTAGACTTTATTGTCTGTGACTTTGACTAATTTGAAATCGACCGTTTTGTCTTTCTCTTCCCAGCCTGTTAGGTCTTTATTGAAGTGCTTCAACCTGAACATAAGCGTATCATTGACCTGTGATATGGTTTCAATTTCGTAGAATTGTACTTGGTCTTCAACCACCAGCTTAAATGCGCCCATCATGCTGCCACCCATAGGGGGGGGACCACACCTCTTCCACTAACCCACCAAACGCTTCGCCGCGCCAATGGCCTGTCAGCCAGTTCACCGCAGTGAGATTTGCACGAGGTGATTGCTGCTTATCGTCTAGGAACATCAGGTTTGGGAATTTGCCTTCAGCTAATACATTAAAACAAACCAGCATAAGTAAACAAAGCAGACTTTTCTTAATCATTTTTATCCCTTCAATACTTACCGAAATCTATCAAGTAAGGCGTTAACCATTAACTTTTACTTTCGCATTACCAGTGAACTAACGCTTTAAAATAAAGTTTATCGCTGTGAGCACGAAACCCATTCGAATCATTAGGCATCAAAAGCAAGCGAAGGCAACACAACGTTTATTTACCTAACGTTAAAAGTATAGTCTTTCGATTTGCTTCAAAAGACATGATAGAAAATAACGACCTTATCAGATAACCAGCCAAAACATGCGCCTAATAATTAACATGGCTGTCCTGTTAATTTACCGGCTAACTTAGGAGAAGCTGCCCAACTGTGTTTTGGTAAATTTATTGACCACGCCATTTAGCAATCCTATACTAAAGTCTAACTTAGAGTTTGTAACAAATATCTTTACCAGCGAACTTTTGCTTTTAGGTCCAGTATGGCCAGCAATCTCTAATCAAGGAAGCTCAACAAGGATTAGTATCATGAAAAAGTCGTTTAATTTCGCAGTTATTTACGTTTTTATCGCTATAGCGCTTCTTATCTACTCTCGTTTTACCCTTTACACAAACTTAGGTACATATTCAGATGATCAAATCGCCCGCGTGGTGGGCGCATTAATCGTGTATGCAATAACGCTTTCACTTGGTTTTTTGATAATACTTAAATCATCGCTATACAAATCAAACTGTATATTAGGCGTTCTCGCTTTTGTCGTATCACTGACCATTACGCCGATTATTGGGTTGGCGGCACTTTTACCCATGATTGTTGTACTGCTCGTGGGAAACAGAATGCAGAGCCCGGCCACCGCTACTAATTAGCATTTAAATACCATTAAGACTTTCATTTATCTCAGATTCCATCTGCGAGGAGTTCTTGCGCGTGCCTTTTGGCACTTTACATGTTCAATTCACAAAAGGAGAAAAAGAACCGTCAACATCACTAGGTATGTAATTTCTTTCAAATCTCGTGGCATGGAGCAGTAGCCACAATAAAATCATTTAAGGAAACATTCATGAAAATAAAACATCGTGGATTAAAATCATTATTGGCAACATTCTCATCCGCCATAATGGTTGTCACTATGTCCAGTTCGGCTTTCGCCTCTCAAAAGGACGATGCTGAAAGATTCATCAACGGAGAACTTGAGCCTCTAAGAGCTATTGATTCAGGCGTTCTCCCTAATTCATTGCATTCTGTCCCCCTGGAGCTTAAAGCCGCACCTGACTTCAAAAGTATGGCGGCGCATAAAACAACGCGGGAAATGGCGCTTAAGCGTAATGGCTTTATAGCTCAATCGCCGTCCGTTTCGACCATGCTAACCACTAGCTGTGCAATTGGATGTCCCCAACCCAACTCAGCGGCAACCTTTCTGGATGATATGCTGCGTGATTACGAGACTTACCCATATTACTACGGCGTCATAAAAAGCCCGGAGATGGTCGCGAAAGACAAGTCAGGTAATGCATTTGAGCTTGCATCACTCTATGCCTCAGTTATCGATACCAATAATCTTGTTTTCGATTGGCGTTATGCGTTCGGTCGCATTCAGTTGACGGGAGAGCAAGTAAAAGAGTTCGTGGGTGTAGACAACGCCATGGAAGCGGCAAACCTATTGAACACGTCGGGTTACTCTGTGTCTGGCTCAGTGGATACCCAAGGTAACTTGGTCATCGTGCAATTTAATCATGTTTGGCTGCAAGTAAAAGAAACATCATCATCTTCGTGGGTTGATGTCGACCCTTCATTTAAAGGGCATACGATACCCGACGTAGTTGATTTGAATGCGCAAGCAGGTGTCGATTCAACAGCACTTCTTGACCAGCTGAGTGCAACTGGTGCACTAGATAACCCTAACGGCATAATGTTACCTGATATCAGTATTGCAGAAGAGGTTTCAGATAATTCGCAAGCGTTGGTTGGGGACTATCTACAAGCTAATCAAAATTTGACTTACGACGACGTTATCAGCACAAGGAGCCCTTATCGCGCTATGTACTTAGGTTTTGGGCAACCTTTGCCTTATACCAAAGTAGGTACACCTAGCACATCTAAAACGTTTGCAAGCAACCACCTTCACAAAATACGCGTGACGATGGGAGGGATGAACCATACCCTTGAGCTTCGAAACGTCATTGGTAAAAGACTGACTGTTAGTTATGAAGGCGCCACATCAGCTGACCGCAACACTATCAATGCGAACGGTGGGCTGCTCGGATTAAACTATCAGTCTGTTAACTTAGTGCCAAAGCTGAAAGCGAATGGAGTAACCTTAGCTACAGGCTCTGCAAATTCACTGGGTAGCTATCAAGAATTGACTGTCACGTTCTTGAACGGAAACATCAATGATGGTGCCGCTACTCACTTTGTAACCGTTGGAGGCATTCACGCCATTGCGTTAGACCCACAGCACATCAGCGAAAGTTATTTTGATGAACAAGTCACGAAGCTGAACTCCGCATCAAACACATATCGCAACAATGCTATGGATGAGCGCTATTCTGGTCAATTAATGCACGTTCTCGGATTGTCTTATTTTAAGCAACTAGATAATGCTATTAATAATGTAAGTACTGGTAGTGGTGCGATGATTTACCACAAAATATCAGAAGCGTTGATGTCGATAGATTTGACAGCGGAACGCGCTCCCAATGGCGAGTACAAAATGGCGGTTGGCAGTCGTGGTATCGACGCCCCACGCAATATTTACAGTATTTTTTCATTCAAAAATAGCAATCCTGTTGATAGAGCCGCGGTCTTGTTTGCCACCGGTGTGGCCGCCTCAGGCTTAGAGCATGCGGTATTTGAGAAAACGCTAGGCTGGCCGTCCAATTCAACCATGTCTATTCTGCGCTTTGCAGCTCTTCACGAAGTACCAATTTATGTCATTAAGAGTGCAAATCTAAATACTGCATTGGCAGAAATTGACTTACCCGCCAATATTGAAACAAGTATGCGCAATGCTGTGAATAGCGGTCGCATCGTCATTACTCCTAAAGAACAGCTCCTCATCGGTGAATGGAATGGTATTGGTTACATCGTGCTCGATCCTGTCACTGGTGCTGCAGGTTACCTTATCAATGGCGGAAACGCCGGCGGTAAACAGGCCTTTGAGCCAATGGACCTTCCAGAGACAAATACCACTTGGTTTGACGACGTAGTTAACATTGGTGACGCATTAGTTGACGGTGCTCTTTATGGAGAACATAGTGATAGAGCGTGGGACGACCCACTTTTATCTGGGTTGAATGACGGCGCCGCCTTTGTTTCTGACTTTCTTTTTGTCGGGGATGTTAGAAACCTCGGCATTACAAGCTACAGTGCAATTTTCGACGATGGTGAGTGGTCAGATGTAGCGCTTGCTGGCATTGGCTTTATTCCTCTCTACGACATGGGCAAAGCAGGCTATAAAGTTGCAGATAGGTACTTTGATACTGTTGGCTTGACGTCTGTAAAATCTGGCTTAGACCAAGTATCCTTAAGTTCTGACCAACTGCTTGCGAATTTGAGTAAAAACGGTACCGTTGAGTCGTTTGGTTTACAAACCCTAGATGGGGGCTGGAAATCAGGTGTAACCCAAGCATCACGGAACGGCATGGGCTACACCAATATTACCCTTCAAGACGGTGACGCTTATGTGCGTAGCCTTGGTCTTGACCCGGGCAATTTGAGCAACGCCAATAAAGGCTTGATTGGTGAAAAAGCATCACAAATGTATGCAAGGTCACAGAATCTTGAGCCAATTTTTGTTACAGGAAATCCTTCAGCCAATGGGATAGATAATATTTATAGAGATTCAAGTGGCAACTTCATTATAGATGAAAGTAAGTTTGTTTCTGGTAGGGGCAATGCCGGGCTTTCTGGCCTGAGTTCCACTGCAGATGGCAGGCAGCTTACAAAACGATATCTTTTTGGGCAAAATAATGATGGTGGCGCATTGTCTCGAACGTCAGGCCTCAGTGCATCTCAACAACAAGAAATTAGAAATGCGTTTGACAGTGGGAAAGTGAAAACCCGTTACACCGTTGTTAAAGACAGGCATGCTGGCGCAGGCGTTACGCAGGGGCTGACGAAGCACCCTGACCTCGGCGTCGGCGGGACTTCTCAAATAGGTGAAATAGTCATCATAGAGTTGCCTTTGAAAAACTAAGGCGTTCATTCTTTGGGGCCTCGTGATAGGCCCCTTTTTAAGGAAAAAAATGAAACAACTTCCAGACGATACTAAACAAGAGCTTTCACTTCAGTTACGCAGCGTACTTAGAACGAATGAATCATCCAACCCTGCCTCAGCGGTTCCTGAAAATAGGGCTTTAAGTTACCAATTTAAGGGCGGAACAAGCTTTGTAGGCGGATTCAAGTCGCATCTACTTGGCGATAACGATTTGTCTGAACTGCTTTTTGCTGAGGTTATTCCAAATGCCAGAATGGGAGTAGCGGAAAATACAGTATCTCATGATAATAGCTTTCAATATGCGCTATTTTGTTACGCGCTATTGCTCGGTTATGAAGAACAGGCTGACGAGTCTGCGGCTGTACTTTTAGTACTAGATATTATCAAAGACATAAGGTTTGGAGCGCCGCCGGAATTTTTCCTTCTACTTGCCCATCTGTGGCGAGGTGAAACCGATGCCGCTATACAAATGCTTGAAGGTATAGAAAAGCTGGAAAGCAAAAAAAGTGAATTCTATATTCAACCCGGGCTGAGTACGCTCGTAAGAGGCGTTGTAAACAACGAGCCCAGTTTAATGAAAGAAGGGGCTAACTTGCTTTTGGAAAAGCACTTACATACAACCAAGTACTTCAGAACGGCGCTTGAAAGCAACCATTATTACTGCGAGCCAGTTACGCTATTGACCATAGTAGGTCGTAAACTGGGTGTCGATGTGAAAGCTAACATTGGCGATACAACCGCCGTGTTGAAAACGAAAACATTTAGCCCAATTGATAGGCCTGAAATACCAGCGAAAAAGAAGTTCGAGGTACCAGTAGACTTAGTGCCCCCTTGCTTCTTGAAAAAACGGGGCTAATTATATTGTCTTTTTATTTGTGCATTAGTCTTAACAATTAATTCTTGGTGTATCACTCCACCTCGTTGTTGCACGCTTTGATAGATACTCTCTATGATTTTTCTGTTTGTAAGATATTTCGATAATGTCATAGAACAATGCATTACAGCGGACAGGTCGCTGAACATCTCTTGTTTGTCTGAAGCCGACTATGATTAGCTGACCTTCGTTTGCCCCTTATTCGCTCAAAGCCGAACTACCCAAATGGTTCAAGTTACCGTCCATTGGGGCGGTTTAATTTATTCAATCCCAAAGCAAACTATTTGAATCAGCCTCGCGGCAGGATTCAAATAGTTTGAACGGGGGTGGTATTATAGGGGCTCATACAGACTGTGATAACATCACAGATTATTGCATGAATCTTTGAGGCATTTGCTGGCCTTAAATTCAGGGATAGTAGCGGTGGGGATTGTCAATGGCTCCCCCGTTTGAGGATTACGGCCAATGCGTTCAGCACGATGGCGCGTAGAGAAGTTGCCGAAGCCAACGAGACTCACCTTGCCATTATTTTGTAGCGTTACTTGAACTGCGTCGGTAAATGCATTGAGAGCTAATTTGGCTTCGCGCTGTGTGATACCAGAGGCTAACGCCATGATTTCTATTACATTCTGTTTATTCATATTTTCTGTACCTATTTCTATATAGTTAAAAACTTTTCAGATGATAGCTGACATTTTTTACCGAAGTGACAGGCTAAAATGCACCAAATCCGGAAAGTTGAGGTACGTGTCTTACGCATGTTTTACTCTGGGTGAAAACAACATAGACAGATAGAAAATTTACTTCTGCATGCTATAAGAGTTGCCCATGAATAATACAATGCACAATACTGAGTCAATGATGGCTGCGATAGATGGCATCACTCTCCCGATCATATTGCTAGATAGAATGGGAGCAATTTGTAACTTTAACCTTGGTGCAGCTACGCTGTTTGGAATCACTGCAAAGCATGCAGTAGGTAAAAATATAAATGCGCTATGTTCAGACATCACTATGCCCGATGTGAATGTTCAAGGAAATACACAGACCTATGAGCTAAAAGCCCGGATAACCCGCACTAGTAAATCGCATTGGTTGCGCATCACCTCCTCAAAGGCACCTAACGTAGAAGATAGTTCGGTGTTAATGATTATACGTGACATAACGAATGAAATTGAATCTCGTAAGCAACAGAACTTATTCCAAACGGTCACAGATTATTTTGATAAGGCTTTAATGATTTTGGACTGTGATTATAAAGTTATTCAGATCAACAAAGCCTTCACTAATATATTTGGTTATACATCATCCGAGATTTATGGCTTACGCCCGAGAGATAAGCTGTTCAAGGAAACAATCAGCCCAGAAGATGAGCGCAAAATTGATGTGTTCAACGCCACAAAAGAGCCCTTTGACTTTACGGTATCGACATTAACAAAAACTAATCAAGAAGTGTGGGCTAACTTTACATGTAGTCAGATGAGCGAAGATTGGGTTATTGATGAAAAGGCATATTACGTTGTCTTTATTTCTGATGTGACTCAAGCGAAGCAGCTGGAAGAGTTAAAGCGCGTTGGATTGACAATGTTATCTACTTCAGACCCACTGAAGGCTTTCACATCGTTCGCCTCCATTTACGCACCGCCATTATTAAATGGCCTCCAGCCCAAATTCGCTATGCTAAATGGACAATCATTTAGCGCTAGTCGCGTGAACGAATTAAGCAAGGCTCATTACGTCCATTATTCGAAAATTCCAGACCTTCACCCTTGGTTAAAATCATTTGCCAAAGATAAGCTGATATACAGCACGCCTTTGACCAGTAAGTCTGGTCGACTAATAGGGCTTATTTTATTGCCGGTAGTCCATCCAGAGAGATTGGACGAACATCAAATTGAAGCGTTAACTATTTTGGCTCAACTGGGAGGGCTTGCGTTACAGCATCATGGTGCTTTAACGAAAATTGATCGGCTAACTCAATATGATTCATTAACCGGTTTGTTCAATAGCCGATACATGGAGCAATTTGTCCACCAAGAGCTCTCTAAAAACACTGATGAGGTTGCAGTGATATCGTTGGGGATTTGCAACTTAGAGCTTATAACTGAGCCTTGCGGCTCTCAGGCTGCTGATAGAGTCATCTTAGAGACAGCGAAGCGCTTAAAAACAACCGCTGGACGAGCCAGCCATATATCTCGAGCGGAATCGGGAGAGTTTTTTCTAGTCACTAAACTTATGGATATGGATAGTTTAAGGATGCTGTGCGAAGTACTTTTAGGTTCAACTACTCAAGTCCTAGAAGTAAATGAATACAGTATCGAGATTGAAACGTGCGCTGGAATTGCTTTTGGTCAAGCAGAAAACTTTAAAGCCCTTTGTGACCAAGCACACATAGCAAAAAATCGAGCCCATATTGGGACCTATGGTTTCTTTGACGAGGGAATGAATGGTGTATCAAAAGAGCGTTTGTTGCTTAGTTACAGCTTAAAAAAAGCAATCAATGACTCCCAGCTGAAACTTTTTTATCAGCCCCAAGTATGCCTTAAGACAATGCGGGTGATGGGGGTTGAAGCACTAGCCAGATGGTATAGCCCTGAGCATGGAAATGTTTCTCCCGAAAAATTCATTCAATTAGCTGAAAAAATTGGGGAAATAGATAGGGTATCAATGTGGGCAATTAAAGCCGCCTGCGAGCAAATGGCATATTGGCGCACTATTGGTGTGTCTGTCCCGACCGTATCAGTAAACTTGTCGCAGCTTAATTTAAATATTGATGGTCTAGACCAATACGTTGACCGGATTCTAAAGTCGTATCACTTACCAGCAAGTTGCTTGATCCTAGAGCTGACAGAAACGGCGACATCCGAGTTAACTCCAAGCAAAATGACCATGATATTGGCCCTAAGAGATATTGGAGTACGACTATCAATGGATGATTTTGGTACGGGGTTCTCAACTTTAGCGAACCTGGCATCGTTACCAGTATCGGAAATAAAAATTGATAAGTCCTTTGTGCAGGCCATCGCCACTGATGAGCGATTTAATGTATTGGTTTCTAGTATTATCGACATGGGGAATAAGCTTGGGCTAACTGTGGTTGCAGAAGGCGTCGAGAGCAAGCAACAGCTTGATTTGCTCCGTTCTTATAATTGCCCTATTATTCAGGGATTTATTTACTCAAAAGCAGTTACTGCGGATGAGTTGACTCTTTTAGTTAAAAAGAACGCCTTCAATTCCAAAATAAAGGGCATACCTTGTGCCTCTCCTAGAAGTCAATATGACCGGTTTACTCAAATGCCTGAGTTATATTTTAATAGAACACCCCTCTAAGTAGTATAGGAATAAAGAACGTGAGTAATAAATTTCAAGATGACGTTGAAAAACTTATTAAACTTAGAAAGAAATTAGGATGGAAATCGACTGATGCAACTGAGCAAGAACTTCAGCAAAAAATAGATACTACAGTCACAGAAAAAAACAGCGAGGATGAAGATTTTGTTGATCCTGAATATCACAATAACATTCGAGCTGAAGCTACCAGAAAGCTCCTTAAAGAGTTGAAATAATAGGTTTGGAATTATTTGTGAAAGAACCACCATTAGTATTGGTTAAAACATGGTATGAGTTGCTTGTAAATGCTGAAAATGACGACTCAAAAAGTCATGCTGAGAATATGTTGCTAGGAGCGTTTGGAACGCAAGAAGCTGTTGCTGATTACCTAAAAAAACATAAAATTATTAAGTAGGAAACAGCTGAAGTTTAAATTGATAGATAAAAAGGGGATAAGATGTAGTAACTTACATCTGACCTGACACTTCATTGCGACGTCTGGGGTTGGTTTTTAAAGCCTAAGCTTTTGCGACTCTCAGGTGTGAGATGTAAGTAACTTGATACTCCTCTAAGCTGACCATGTAATGGAATATAAGAGGGGTTAATCTAAGATTGAATTCAGCTAAGAGCCCCTTTTTTATTCTTTGAAAACTCTCGCTGTAGAGTTTGGAGCATCATTAGCTGGTAATGAATTTATTTCATCATATGTATAAGCGTGTTCACCTGTTCGTGACTTTTCTTCAGTCTCAGCATTGGCTTCAAAAAATAAATCAAGCACAAAGTGGTATATGAAAGTGGTTGTGAAAATTAGTATTTTTGTAATTGTGTTCATAATTGAAATCCTAGTCGTTAGTGTCAAATTAAGGATAAGTTAGTCATCATTACTGGCCGTCCGGCTCCAAAAGTCAGCTAAATCGCTTTCATAATGTTCATAGGTACGTTTACCTCGTCTTTTACGGCTATCGTGCCAGCCTGAGAAGTAAGCATGATCTACTAAAAGCTTCACTTTGCCATACAAAGCGTTGTGTTGTTTAGATAGGTAACGAATGAAAAGTTTGTTTTGCTCTTCTGCAGATAAGGCTATAGGGAACTCACGTAGCGCTTGCTTGGCATCTTCAAACTCTTGAGGCGTCTCAAGTAGATATTCCAGCATCATATCGTAGCTTTCTCCTTGAAATCCGGCTTGAGCGGATAACTGCTTTAATCTGGAAAGGGTTTCATGGGTAATGGTAATAGTGGTTTTCTTCCGCCGTGAACGGCTTGCCCACTGACTAAAGCGAGATAGGGCACGCTTTGCACCTATAGGGGTTAAATACTCCCTTAACGCGACTACATCCTCTTCATATTCACCTGAAAGCGTTAACGCATTGAGTGCAAACCCTTCATTTACTTCGGCCGCTGCAATTTTTTCGAGAATATCACCAGATGCCACATACCTTTTCCAGTACGCTCGTATCTCGGTTTTATCTTTTTGGCGCCCAGGATGTGTCAAGCAAAACTCCATGTCTGATAATTAAAAATCACATATTAACCTTGCTTAGACACTTATCAAAATAGGTTCGAGCATTTTTTCTTGTGTAAACATAGGTAGCGGAAGTGTTATCGACCGCCAATCAGACAGCCCCCACGGCGTTGCTAATGACTGATTTGTCTCTAAGGTCATCTCAAAATCAAACGCCCCCTGTCTTATCGAACTAGGCTCTACAACAATTTGGCTGAACCCACTTCGGTGCGCTGCTTTAGATATACTTTGCTGAAAAGGGCTGGTGGAAAGGGCAATATTCAGGTGTAGTGATACACACTTATTAATGGTATCAATTAGACAACCTTGCTCTGCGCTGGCCAACTCATCAATATTCACAAATACAACGGAAATATCACTGCACTTTCTCCCTAGAAGTGCCAAGCGTTCGGTGAAGTCGTTTATCAATTGACATTTTGACTGGACTATTCCTGAGCTTAAATCCCAATACATCAATCCTCGTTTGCTATGTACCATCTCAAAGTTATCGTAGTGATTTCCTATAGCGGGGGTGTTCTTAAAAAAGCCACTGCCGTTTTTCAAGCGTTTTTTTAGCCTATAGGCGAGCTGATGCACTTCTTGGGTGATAAATTGATCCTTATTGAAGTCGAAAATAAGGGTGGTTTTATTTTGATAAAGTGAGGTCTCAATTGCATTATACATTTGCAACCAAGCCGTTAGGGTATTCACCGAGCCTAAATACAGGCGGTTTGTGGTGAACGCAGGCTTCTGCTTACCCCAAAAGTAAGGGATGGATGCAGATTCGCCAGTCGGCATGTCATATATGACAAATGCATGGTTATCGTCTTTAAATGCGTTGCACGCTGCGCTCATAGTTAGCCTCTCAATGACATCAATGAAAATTCAATATCAACGATAACGCTATGATTTTTAAACGCACAAAAGTAGTCCTATCAACTTGTTCGGTTCATTGCTGCTCTTTTCAAACCCCCGCTAGTTGGCATTTTGAGTGGGGGAGACCTCTTTTTTGACGATGTGTATTTTTGTGGCACACTGATATTTGATTGTATAAACGGAGGAAAAAAACATGCGTTTTCTACGTAACGTTAGTGGTATACAAATCAGTTCAGGTCATCGAGCAGTATCCAAAGGGAAAAGGCGTATCTCGTACCAGAGGAAGCGTACACAGCCCTGGCATTATAAGTTGTTGTTTAGCAAAAAGAGTAGCGTAACACTAATTTACATGCTGCCGCTTGTGTTCTTAGGATATGTTGTAACGTCTAACATTTATAACGAAATTGACTTTCGGCTTAAACACCGTGAATTGCTGGTGGCTCAAGAGAATGCCAGTTCAGAAGCAGAAGCCTTTTTTGTTGAATACGTGCGTAATTGCTATTCACGCCCAGGGCAAAAGGTTGATAATTGCATTGCCGATTATGTGACCGAAAACCCACAAGGTCTTGGGTTTAAGACACAGGACGAGTTTCTTAAGGATTACGCTTTTGCGCTGTTGTCATATCGATACGATTTAGCAAAACGCAATTACAAGCATTAGGCAAAGGGCAGAAAGTTTATGAAGATTAGTCGTATTGTGCTTGGCCTTGGGTTGAGCCTCTTAATCAGCTCGCACTTAGTACATGCTAAGTCCCGAAATTGTAATGCATCAGAGAAAGCGCAGGGCAATGCCTACTTGTTGCGTATTGAGTCTGACCAAGCGCTTAAAGCAAGCCTTATCCGTGAGCATTTGCCACTTGGAATACCTCAATCCTTCGTGCATTCCTCAACCGAAGAAGTCTTGGTAAATGGTGGCTATGTTATGGCATATGACCATGATCTGCGCACCTCATTATGGACAGGGTATCACCTGACATTGGCCGATCGAGACGGCGTAAAGGGAAAAGATCGCGTGAATTGTTTTCGACCTGATCCGCGAATTGAGACTGACGGGCCTGTATTGTCCGATTATAAAGAGCCAGTTTTTGACCGCGGCCACTTGGCCAACGACGCGGATCTAAAAGATGAACTGATAGAGCAAATTAATTCTTACGTTATGACCAATATGTCGCCCCAGCAATGCCGCTTCAACAGGGGGATCTGGTTATCAGCAGAGAACTTGGTTAGGCAGTGGGCGAGCCGTTACAAGGACATATACGTCATTACAGGCGCCGTTTATGATCAAGACGGTGATAGATTACGAGACGCTGATAGTTGAGCAGCAATGGAAAGCAGAATATTGGCGTTCCTAGCGGACATTATAAGGTCGTTTACCGTCCGCTGAGTGATGGTACCGTCGCGGCTATTGGCATGTTACTGGACAATACGAATAAAAAGCACGGGAACAAATGGTCAGATACCGGTCCATATTTGCAAAGCAAGACGGTGCCACTGGAATACATCGAGGACGTAGCGGATCTGTCTTTATTTGATGAAGGTTATAAGCATTTGCTCGTACAAGATATTGCCAATTGGGACTTCTCAAAAGGCGGAAGTAATATGGAGTACAGTTGTAAATAACCCAGAAAACTGAACTAAAGCGTAGCGACCTAAGTGGTCGCTTTTCTTTTTTGATAATTTATAAAAAACACTCAAAAAAACGTGATCAGAGCGTGGCAATGTCGCGGTGTAGTTCATCTCCTTAATTTTGTTAACACCCCCTCAGCAATAACATCGCCAGTGTTTTGGTCAAAGTCTCTACCTGCATCGGAAAATGCCTTGCCTAGAGCATTTTCAATATTGCCATTCAGTTCTTCGATATATTCCATAGCCACGTCTTCACTCAAAAACGTCTTAGTTGCATGATTGCGCCAATGGCGCACCTGAATATCCGACCAAATGTAGTGACTATTCTTAGATATTACCTTCATCGCCATCTTAAGCTGATTGCGTCTGAACTGCTCTTTAAATGGGTGAGCGGATATTACATCATACAATGGAGTGAGCCAGTGACCAGAACGGTCTAGATAAACGCTGAAGTTCTTAGCATGGCCATCAATGCCGATTAATAGCCAGAATACGTATTGTGCGAGGAATAACTGATACATATCCCTTTCACTTTGACTACTAAAGCGAAGTAATTCAGATATTTCTTTCGCCCCCGGGCCTCCGTTGGCTTCATACTTTGACTGGCCAGCTCTTCCCAGTGCCTGGCACATATCTTCCTGTGTTAGTCTGTATAAAAGCCCATCTTCACTCCACGCTCTATCAAATCGTTCAACCACCAGCGCTTTTTGATCTTCGAAAGTCTGTATATCCGCTTGAGCGATGTCAAAACCCAAGTGGTGCATAAATCGTAAGCAGAACCATTCATTATCTACACTGTTTGTTAGCTTCAGACCGTTCTCTAGGTCATTAATAGGTAGTTTGAATATATGAGTAGTTGGTGTGGTGCCTAATGGTCGATACCAGTTACCATCGTGAAGCGTCAATGCGGTTTTCTCTTGTGCGCCTGCAATAGATATTCGAAATACATCGTCATCGTCCATACCCAATGTTCTACGCCTAGCCGTGTTTCTCATATGTGTAGCGATATCACCTTCACTCATTGTTTCAAGCTTCAACTCATCCATGCCATCAACCGGTTCCGCTGTCAAAGAAAGAGAGCCAACACAGTCACGGCCAATTTCACTCAATAGATCCATTGTATCTGTAGAGTAGGCGCCAACTCGGTCAACAATTAGCTTACGAATTTCTATATCGTCTGGGAGCAGGTTGTCGAAGTAATAGCGTACTTTGTCACCGGTATGCCTATTTTTAGTGAGTGGCATCGATAAACTGATTGGGTGTGCTATTACGTTTGATAACCATTCATGGTCATAAGTAAATGCATGCGTACCACCACTGCGCTCAAATACACCTACATGCTGACCATTGATACCAACAAAGAGAGTATTTGTTTTTTTTCTTTTGGCCATTACTTCTTCTCGAACTTATGCTTGCTAACGATCGTTGGCAACCTTTTTGGCTTGTGCCAGGATGAACGTAGAGTAGCATCGTTCACTAATTTATCGCTCTTATGAGAAATTTGCTCGACAGCAACCGTTGCGGGAGAGCGCGGTTGATGGATACTATTATCCGGATTCAGCAGTGTTGACATGTCGACATCTATCTTTAATGTGTTCAGCACCATCATGACCGTTCCAAATGACACGTTGGATGGGTCATTCTCTAACTTTGAGATAAAACGTTGGTCTTTACCTATCTTCGTAGCTAAGTCTGTTTGAGATAACTTTAGCGCCTTACGTGTTGAGGCTATGTAGTGACCTACATCTCTTGGGGTCTTTATTTTCATGGCGAATCACAATATTCCCTAAAAAGTATATTTACCAATATACGTTATATGGAATAATTTGCAATATTCCTTAAAGAGTATATTCATTATTGAATGTGCCTAAATATTACGAAACCCAGAAAAGCCTATTTTTGTGGGTTGATAAGACCTATCGTTTAGGACAGCTCCTAATAACTAGACGACGAAAACAACAGTGACTAAGTACGGCTTAAAGCCATTTCATTTATGTTTACCCATTGAGAGTGGGAAATAGAGTTGAAGGCTACCTGCAATACGGCACCATACCCAGAGAACTATCTTGCTAAACCTTCCGCCGCTCGCGGCGGGCCCGAGCGCTACGCGCATGTTTTGTCAAAACGTAGAGCACTCCCAGTGAGAAGAGCACGTATTGACCCACGGGTGTATCAACATTGTTGGGAGTGGTGTAAAGAACGCCTAGTAGGGAGAGCGGAAAGTGATTTTTTCAACGTGATCAAGGTCAGCCGGCAGCGCTCCCCTTCCCTCTTCCGTGTCACCATTTTTTCCAGTTTCTCAGGTGTTGGGAACGACCATTAACCAAGGGATTCATTGGGTATGGTGCCGTACTTCTTCTATTCGTCAAGCAGTCATTTCCTTGAATTAGTAGCGAGTCTTCAAAACCGGGGGAAGATTATCAATCTATTATCAGGATGCACGAAGCTCTCGTTGAAATACTCTTTCACTTTAAAAGCGTCAATAACGCTATCCGATTCGCTTACCACCATCAGTGGGGGGCTAGATACGGTTTTATTCGCTATTTTTTCTCTAAACACGGATGCACTTCTTGAATACTCAATAGCTCCACTAAGCGGTGCTGAATTGTATTTTGCGAAATTGTCTTCTTTTGCCGACCACCCCGCCCAAAACACGGCAACCAATGAGGTAAATTTTTCTAGAAATGGCACAATATCTGCCATAGGAACGCCAGCTTCCATCATCGTCAATTCGCCACCCGTTCGTGTACTGTGGCACGTAAATGCCCCTTTTTTATCCAAAGCCATACCAACTGCAGCGTATCGTTTGAGTAATGCTTGGTATTGCATCGGCTCAGCTTGCACCGTTTGTTTTGGCGATAATTTTCTGAATAAAAAACCTTCGAGTATGTTAGCTTTTTCTATCCACCGCTTAAGTAAACCTGCAGTCTCATCCGAGATGTAACCGTCAAACCCTTCACCCCATTGGTCAGTTTTTGATTTTGGCGAAAAAATGGTTTTAGCATCCCAATCGATGTGATTTAACTCTATATCGACGATGTTAGACGCACGAAAGAGTGTATCGAGGGCTACATTAATAAGAGCAGCGTCACGTAAACCCAATAATGTGTTTAGCTCTAAGGTACGATTAAGCTTTACAACATCGCGCATTTTAAGTGGTTTGGCTTGCTTCTGTGCAGCGGGTTTTTGCTTGAGTTGCCCGGACACAAACTTAGTAAAAAGTTTTGAATGCTTCCATGGGTCAGGGAGCTCAGAAATACCAATAAAAAACCGGATAGAAGCTAATTTACGCTTAATACTATGATGGCCGAGTGGACCTGAGATCATAAATTCGAGATACGCTTTGCGAGTGTTTTTTGACATCGTTTAACAAACATCATAGCCAAGCTCAACAAGATTGCTAAGCACAATTTCTTTGTCTGCGTCGTCGATCGCAAAGTTCTGTTGGGAAAGGATGATTTTTTATGACGTGTCATATTAGTATGAAAAACTTCCAGTAAGCTAATCAACTACAATATGTAATTTTTTACCAAATAATTTAAATTCTCATGCTGATGTTCTTCATAACTTCCGAAATTTATTTCTTCTTCTTTCACCGATAAATCAACAAAGTTTCTGTATTGCTTATCTTTGAACGGGTCAACAGAGTTTGGTCCGAAAATAGCAGATAGGTTAGAAAATTAACTTCTTACTCATCCTTATTGATATATATGTAATTATTGCTATTTAAGCTTGGAATGTCTTTGATGGCTGTAGGGCCAGATGACATTTGTAGAAGTTCAGAATCAATATCTCCAGATGAATATGAAAATACATATTCACAGGCAAGTTAAGTGTCTACGAAACTGGGGGAAGATCACAAAGCCCGTTTTATCCCAATAGAGTATTTTGAGCTTATCGCGCTTTTTATTGCAAAACACAAACAGCGCATCACGAAAGGCATTGAGCTCCATGTTCTGTTCGACCACTACAATCAAGCCATTAATCGATTTACGGAAGTCGACGATATCCATGTATAAATAAACGTCGGCAGGCTCAACAAACATCTTCATTCAGCTAGTGCCTTCATCACGGTGGCAAGCCAGTGAGGGCTAACATTCGTTGGCACGCTAAGATGAGCGCTCCTAAGTTGCAGAAGAAGTTCGCCACCGGTCTCCTCGGTGTGTGACTCAACCTTTGTTACTTCACGTTTGACGTGAACGAACTTGCTGTGAGTACGCTGAAGCCGAATATCACGTCGCCTGGTATAGTAGGTTTGGACATTAATCTGTTGCTGGCGGCAAAACGCCACCGCTGTGAGTCCACTTTGTTTTTGTTGCTCAAATAAATTGAGACAGTCTTCTACTTCTCTTCGTTGATGATGCGCCATGGTCATTCTCCTTAACAAAGAGAGCACCATGACGTAGAAAACCTATGAATTGAATGTGGGGATTACCGGACGGACACGACGGACAGCTTTATGGGGGGATTACAACCACTTACCAACTTCAAGCTGAACTCAGGGATGTTCACATCGACTAATGCTACATTTACATTAGAGTATGGGTTAAATATTTTAGGGGGTTATGTGAATTAGCATAATCGGCAATCTCTACAATCGGCATAATTTTATCATTTCAATTATTCAGTGTAGTGATAAATTAAGAAAATGCGATTTACTAATTAGAGGGAAATGATAGCGATTATTTTCTATTTGCAAACCAAAAGCCCGCGAGTGTAATCCTTCTAGTTGGCAAATAGAGAGGCTATCTTTCAATCCCCTTTGGTCTCAAAAGCAGCCGAAAATAAAGCCCCTTACTTTTATATTTGAAAACAACAAAAAGCCCCGCGAGTTAAAACCTTAGGTCTGCTAGGGCGAGGCTTTGGATTCAAAATTATCACGATTTCCTATTGCTCTGCTTAGTCCGAATAAAAGTCAAATGTGATGTTAAGCCTTGCTTCTACCAACTTTTGATAAATTTCTGCGTCTAGTGTAAAACTACCTTGTCCATTGTCAGAGCTTGCCATGCAGAAAATGTCCGCTTCACATTCTGAGTTAATAACACTCAAATCATTTGCATTATAGAAGCCTAAAATTTCGTTAATACATGCCTGCATGTTGGAATTACCAAAATCAATTTCTAAATTCCATTGAGTATGCGGTCTTAACTTTTTTGATTTTCCAAACTCCTGACCTTTAGAAAATCCATTGGTTGGCTCGCCCAAAATGTTGATTATTTTTTCTAGCATCAAGGTGCCTGACTTAACTCTCAATGTAGCTTTACACTCAAGCATTATCTATTGCCCTTTTCATCTTCGATGTTACCAATACTATCACCTAAACCACCATCTTCAGTTTGAGGAAATACTTCTCCACAATCGTTACAAACTTCAACGTCAGGGTTACCAGGTAAGTTTGCATTTCCTTTGACTCCATGAATTGCTTCTTTTACTTCCTTAGGCTTCAAGCCGTGTGCATCACCAATTTTCCCCGGTTTGTTTGATGTATCACCTCCACATGCTGGACAATCACCAACCTCAGGCTTTGTCTGACCTTTGTTTTCAGAGTCCGATGACTCATTCATCATCGGCTCAACTACATTTTCATGAATTGCTACCCCACCCATTATTCCTAATAATGCAGTCCCAGTATACTGCAACGCAGCAATACCGGGAGGTGTTGCAAACCAAGCTAAAAATGCGAACTCACCATTAGGGTCAGTATATTTATATGGATTGTTGTTAGCGTATGTATATCGTCCAAAACCATGAGCTGGACTATTCCCCCTCTGCAAATGACCCATGAAATCAACCGGATCATTTGAGTAAAAACGCCCTATCACTGGATCATAGTATCGTGCCTGCATATAAATTAACCCCGACTTATCTTTCACGTGTCCGGTGAAGCCAATAGCACGGTTACTGATATTCTCATTACTGATAGATTTACCAAAAGGTAAATAGTTATCTCGGCCTGTCAAACCTTGATTAGGCTGGTCATCAAGTGTGTCATTAAAAGGTGTAGTTTGGTAATAATCGGCATAACTACCCGCACTCTCAACTCGAGCAACAAGCTGTTTTCCAAGGCGGATATGATCGGTGTGAATACTGCTAGTTCTATTGTAATGACTAACTAGTCCTGCACTTTTGGTATATACAAAATATAATACTTCGCCATCTACTATTTTTTTCGCACGCTTAAAGTTCCCATCGTACACAAATGAATGAGGACCTGACTTGATTGGTTGATTAGCTAAGTCATAATTAAAGGTATATATACCATTGTTAGTGACATTACCTCTAGTGTCATAGTCAAAACTGCGGACCCCGGCTATTGTGGTAACATTGCTGACCTGATTATTACTGTTAAAACTCATTGTAGCATTATGCTGGGGGCCACCTAACGCGTCCCCACCTATAACAGACCGCTTCCGAAGGTTACCAACAGCGTCATACTTAAAAGTGATGTCTCCAAAAGCACTACTGGATGTTACCAAACGACTCAAACCATCGTACGTATTTGACACACTTCGTGAGTCGTTAACGCCGTCATTAATATTGACAGTGTTACCTCTGCCATCATATGTATATTGATAGTCTAGTATATTGACTCTAGAACCACCAGAGCCGTGCCAAACACTAAGATGATCAGGTAACAACCGGTTGTTTACGCCTTGTGTAAATTGAACTCCATTTCCGTAGTCAAAGCTCTTTAACGAATGATTTAGATTATACTGTACGTTACTAGCGTAGACATCACTATAGGCTATATTACTCCCTGTTAGGTTTGTTGGTCTTCCTAACGCATCAGGGCTCTGACTGATAGCATCACCCGAAGGATAAATAATCTTCGATATGTGCCCAGAAAGGTCTCTATCGTATGAGGTCTTAAAGTTTAAGCCGTCAATATTTAGGTTCTCCGTTCTTATCATATCATTGTCAAAATATTGATAACTCCATCTAGTTGATCCCCGATTGATTTGCAGAATATTGCCATTGTCATCATAGGTACGTGTAATGTCCGGGGTAACATCGGAAAAATCAGTCTTTGTCAATTGTCCTAAATTATCGTAGGTTAGAGAAATTTTCCCTGCATCTGGCGCAGCACATGAGTTACCACTAGCTTGTCCCTCTGAATACATCGTAATTTGGTTAGCGTTATCATAAGCGATTAACTTGGACCCGGTTTCATCCCCTTGATGTCGACACAGTCGCATTCGAAAGTCATAAAAATATTTATGACTTTCATCAACACTATAACTATCTTGATTACCAAAACGTCTTAAAGTCGATAAATTCCCCCAATTGTCATAGCTCATCTGCGTAGTCGTCGATTCAGGACTCTCAATAAATAAAACCTCACCGTCATTTGCGTTGCCATATCCACTTTTTCGTGTCGTTGTTTGAAAGCCGTCAGGGTCGGTAGTAATAGTTTTATTATCAGTCAAGTAATCATAGGTCGTAATAATACTAGGGTACTGAATTTCACGTTTAACGCGCCCGAGTACATCATATTCAAACTTTACACCGAGAGTATGAGTTGGAGAAATTGAAGGATATGAACTGAAAACCTCTCGTCCAGTAGAATCAAATTTAGTGTTTTTATAGGCAAACCAACCATTAACTAGGTCTTCATTTTTCTCCAAAACAGTTCGTAATAATCCGTCGTAAGTAATAGTCAGTTTATGTTCGTTACGTTGTATGTTCTGTATCATTCCCGCGGCGTTTGAGAACTCATAGGAAATGTTCGTGTTGTACCAATCACCATAAGGGTCTATTTGTGTAATTCTTCCCATACTATCTCGCAGAACGACATCTTTTTGCCCTTTACCGTCTCGAACACCTGTAATCCAACCGTTTTCGTCCACTTCACGTTCAGTGGAAATTGAATCAGCAGTGCCAAACGCACGAATAACTGTTTTAGGTATGCCTCGGTAGTAATCTAAGTATTTGGTAACACGACCAATTCCATCAGTGGAAGTTGATACCAGGCCACCTTGCTGACCACTAGTGTAGTAAGTATAATCAATAGTATCTGCCCCAAAGCTGTCAATAGACAACAATCGCCCAGTAGAGTCATAGTCATACTCATAATATAATTTATCGTTAAAACTAGATGTAGAAACTAATCCCAGTAACCATTTACTTTTGATATTTTCATAAGTATGGCTAATTTTACGAGTTGTTCTATCAGGTAGATTACTAAAGCGCTTAATGACGATTGGCTGACCATAACTATAATTTTCCTCTGATGGATCAGTCTCATATTCAAATTCGGACGTGTAAGTATCACTATTTTGCTTTATTGTTTTTTCAACTAAATAATGGTCAAAGGAGCCGGCAGTGTAAGTATCACTGCCAATCTCACCAAATGGCTGTGAAATTACGAATTCGTATTCAGTTTGTCGAAGCAAACTGCCATTCTGAGTCGAAAACACCTTCTCAACTTGTACTTCTCCTACGGGATTGCCATTTTTAGGAGGGAACGTAAAGTACTCAGTAAAACCGCCATCAGGACTTGTTTTGGTGACGCGTTTTAAATCAACGCCAAAATCACCCTCTCCTTTGCTGTCAATTACAGGCTCTTCGTAGTCGTAGGTCCAAACCGATGTGGGTAATTGAGGACCAGTAATAGTTTTCCGAATAAGAGATAAGTTATTTCGCCTTACTGAGATACGATTATAATCATCAACGTCTATTGCGGATACGTCTTGTAGCTTACTTTCTAATTCGAATTCAGCTTGCGCTCCATACGGATGGGTAACAGCTATTACTCTTGCACTCATTGATACGCGGTTAAATACTCGTGAGTTAGTAAGGTTGCTTATGTCATATTCCCAGCGTTTGCCGTCCGGTTGAGTGACACTTGCTAGTACTGTAGTTTCACCACTTCTATCTTCATCACTATAGAAGACTCCTCCGGTATCACTGTAGGTTACCGTCGTGTAATTATATCGCCATGTTCTACCATTAGCTACCACAGTACTAACATGGCGACTGGTACCAAGGTAATTGACGTCAATTGTTCTCCCATCGTTGCTGCTTATTTTTGTTAGACGTCCCATGCTATCGTATGTCCAATCGACTGTATTGCCATGGATGTCTTGAGCCCTAGTGGCTAGATGTATTTCTTTGTAGCGATTGAAGTTTTGAAAACTAAATGTACTACTGCGAGAATAAGATTCGATATCAGTCGCGGGCAACAACACCTTTTTCGTGATAAAATATTTAATACCATCTTTTGTCGTTACTTCGCTATACGCGCCCCGACAATGAAGTGTTGAATAATATTTACTGGCACCAAGGAATTCGCTATCATTAATAGATGCCCACCGTTCTCCCGATGCGCTCAACGAAGTTAGAACAATCTGCTCGGAGCGCCCGCCTGGTAAATTAATTGTTACGCCGCCCGACAATGCGAGCTGCGAAACATACGTACTGTGTGGTGCAATGTGTTCTGATTCATCAACAAGTATATCACCAGTATTAAAACAGCCAGCATCGCTGATAACACCCATTTGTTCATCGCCACTACGAAATCTAAATGTACTGACGCTTGGTATATCTAAAGTCCAATCAGCCAGCGGTTGATAAACTCGCCGTCCGCTTTCTCTTGGATTATGACTTACCTGAGCTTCGTTTGCCCTGCGTCGAAAAGCTACTTCCAACTCTGAATTACCCGGTAGTGAAACGTCCGTTATACTAAACGATATAGCCCCTGAACTAATATCAATGGAGTCGCCCATTAAATTAAAGTCCAATGGTTTAAGTCGAGAGTCGAATTCATCTCGACTTAAGTCGTAGGTTGTAGCAAATTCAGCTTCCATCGCAACTGAATCATCCTCATCATCAGCCACCACGCTACTACTGATAAGAGATAAGATTGAAAAAAATAAGGCAAACACTATTTTATTAAATTGCTGTAATTTATATTTAGTCAGATTGTTAAAGTGCCATCGAGGTCCACTACATGCTGAGGTATCCAAAATCATTTCAACTTCTCCTTTTATAAAAGCATGAATATCGTTTAGCCTTGCAAATAAATTACACAACTCGTTGAATTACGATATGCTAAACCGAATTAAAGTAATAAAAGCGAACCCAGAAAATATATTTAGTTTATCCATCAAGTTAAGTCTCACTTAACGACTGTCACCATTAATATCAGTTTCAGCAATAGGTGAGCCTAGGATATCCGTGTGTATAAAAGTTACGCGCCTCTTGCCACCAGGATTTTCTAGATTGACATAGACGTGACTAGATCTGCTGACTTCATTTTCATCAGTACTGCAGTAAGTAGAGCCGTCACTTTGATCTTCGCATTCTAATTGAAGTATCCGATTTTGAATCATAAACCCCCAAACCACTGGCTCAAGGTCGGTAAATGTGTATGTTCTAGCGGTACATGGAAGCACCACCTGATTATCATCTATTGCTTCTTCGGGTCCAAAGTAGCGAACTAAGGTTGCATCGCACCAATCATCACCGTCTTCGGTTCCGGGAATGTTCGAATCATCTGATGATCCCCATGTTAAAATGACCTGATTCAACTGAGCGTTATATGTTGCTTCAAGACCGACGTCTGTGGCGTTTGCAAATAAACTCACTCCAGATCCAGCTATAACAATAAAATTCAAGATAGGTTTGCATAAAAAACAAGTCATTTTTTTCATAAGTTACTCTTCGATAGGTTTTATTTTAAAGGTGCTTGAATTATAGAAAGGATATTGTTTACTAAATCCGTTCAGTAATACTTTTTTAACTGCAAAAAAAATGCATACAAATAAATAAAGAGTATTCATAGCATTTCCATTAACCACTAAGACTGCAATGTGGTCAAAACAGTGAATTTTTTGTCCGAGGTTGCTTACTGATTAAATTTAGGCCACGACCAAATTAACACCTAAAAAACAATTTAAAAACAATACACCAACAAAATACACTTTGCATCAAAATATTATACTTTAGTCTTACCTTTGCGCTCGGGATCCCCCAGCACCCTTGTTAGGGAAGCAAAAACTAGCAATTTCTTCTAATTCAGCAACATAAGCAACTTTTTTCCCCCTATTAAAATCATTGAATCTAGAACGCTGCCATGATACGGTAAAAATATTACACATAGAAGTTAGTTATCATATTTATTACACAATAAAAGATATGAAGACATTCCTAATGCCCCATTAGGCGAGTTACCCGACGGCTTTTAATACTCATATTCACTTTTTAGTCCACTGATGAAGGTTATCACTCATATCTAGATTTTCAGGACGCTCTTTTAAATTTGGAGGGGAAACACCCGACGTGGAACCCTTACATGCCCATCAACCAATAGGGTTGTGGAAGAATTTGAAGTTGTAACCGTGACCTGTCACTTTTCATATTAAATAATGAATTCTCATACATATAACGGATTACATTATTGGTTATTATAGGAAAACCAAGTCATATCGATATATATAATAATTGTTTCATGCCAAACAAGTTAGAAAGAATATAAGGATATAAATCATGTTAAATTTTAGACAGAAAACTTTATCTATCATACTTCCATTCATTTTTCTCAATTTTAGTTATGCTTCAGAAACCGATTTCCTCCCTAAAAACACAGTGATCATCAATACCAAGAGTCATTCTTTTCAAAATAAAGTATATACCTATTATAAGTTAAGGGATGAACTAACAGGGAAGCTTGACTTGTTTGTTGCTGATGTAAATGGAAGAAAAATTGAAGAGTATCGCTCACTCCACAATGAAGTTCCCTTTTTGGGATTAGAGTTACAAAAGCGCTTAAATTTATTAAGTATTAAAGGTTCTGGCGAATTAATAGAAGTAGAACTACTCCTTAATAGAGGAGAGGATACATTAGATATTAAAAAATCAGACAAACTATATGGTAAATTTGATTTAAATAATAATATCTATGAGATTTATGAAAATGATGTTTTAGTTAAGAAAGAAAAACACTCTTTAAAGCTAAGACAAAAACAAAGAAATCAAAAAGAAAAAGCAAACAAAAAACATCAGAATAAAATTAAAGCTGCTAAAACGCTTTTCGCTAGATACGAATGGCTAAATGAACAAAGCATTTATGAGCAGCTGAGTCAAAGTAAATCATCCCTTTTAGTTACATTAACACCATTGCAAATTGCTCTAATTGCATCAGAAAAACCGAGCGAGCTTAAAGCTATTGAATTAGCTGTGAAAAGTAAAACTTTAACAGCTGATGCAATGATAGATACGGGAGTAGATCCATATGCACTTAGCACTTATGGAACGAGAGGAGAAGGTATAGGAATTTATATGACTGAAGACTACTGTCCAGATCCAAACCATATCACCAATTATACGCGTTTAGGAGGCTCTACAAATTCGCATTCGGAGTTCACAGCTGGAATTCTGAGAGACGTTTCACCTGAAAGCTACATATACTGTGACGTTACGTTCAAAATGCCTTCTGTTGCAACGCTCACAGGTTTTAACGGTAATCCTAGTATTAGTATTGTCAGTAACGCATGGGGAAATGTAACGACCGCTACTGGTTACACTTCGGCTGATAGAAATTGGGACAACTTTGTTTATGATAATCGGGTTTCTACATTCTTTGCTGCGGGTAATGGTGGTAATAATGCTACGGTAAACGCTTCCACTCGAGGATTTAATGTAATAACTGTAGGGGCTTACAACAATGCTAATAATGCTATTGCTAGCTTTTCTAATGGAGGAGATCCAAGCACTGGCAATATAAAACCAGAAATAGTAGCTCCAGGAGTAGGTATATCAGCAGGGGGTTATTCTAATCAAAATGGAACTAGTGCTTCAGCTCCATTTGCTGCGGCTTTCGCTGCTAATGTAATGAGTTGGCCTTTTGTCGGGCCTCAAGAGGTATATATGCCAAGTGCTCCTGCTGTAGTCAAAGCAGTGATGATTGCAGCTTCAGATATTAATATCTCGGGTAATGCCGATGCTATAGAAGAAGGAGCTGCAAGCTTTAGAAGCGCAAATGAGCGAATACAAATGCACTTTTGGGAAGGCAGCTATTCAAATTTCTTTTGGGGCCCCAGAGGTAGTGTTCGTAGGTTTAGAAAGCAAGAAACTGTATTTTTTGCTGATGGTTCTCTAAGTGAGATTAGGGTTGCATTATCTTGGTTGGAAGATGGGGATTATATATATGATCATAGAAATGATGCGCTTTCTATAACCCGAGATTTTGACCTTGACGTTTATTCACCATCCGGAATATTAGTCGCCTCTTCGACAAATTTTAACAATACTTTTGAGTCCATCACATTCACACCGACAGAAGTTGGAAACTATAGGGCTGTGATAGACATGTTACCTGTTAATAACTCATATTCTCCACTGATAATGGGATTAGCTTGGAGTTACAGTAATTAGTAAACTTGGTGGGATATCTCACCTTCGAGCTCATTTAATTTATACGTGTTTAGTTCCTCGCCGCTTGCGGCGGGATATTTATTTAATGATAGGGTGTAATAATGAAGATTATTTTTTTAAATACGAAAAAGAGTATTTGTGGATTAATAACACTCACCAAAATATCTCTTTTTCTACTTGTTTTGTCACTTAGCGCGTGCGGGGGGAACGATAAAAGAAACATCCCTCCTACAGTTGAAGTTTTGGACGTTAACTTGTCATATTTAGTTACTGACACTGTAAATCCATCGAATAGAATTATCGCAGTAGAAGCCGGGGCAAATGATATTGACGGTAGTATAAGTAGTATTAACTGGTCTATTTTGAGTAACCACCAGATTGAATTAATAGATTCTGACACAAAAACTGTTCAGTTTATTGCACCTCTAATAAACTCTGAAAAAATAGACCTATTTGTACTTGAAGTTGAAGCCACGGATAACCAAGGAAGCAAAACAACTGATACGGTTGATATTGACTTAAACGATGACCTAATTGTATTCATTCCTCCGACTTCGGCAAAAAGAGGAGAATACATCGAAGTTAATGCGTTGATATTTGGAAGAGAAAGTAAAATTTCAGAGCTTAATTGGTCTGTATCCAATGGTGCTGAAGTAACATTATTAGATGCCGATACCGCTACTGTCACTTTTCACGCCCCTAATTCACCTTCTATATTTGAAGTAAACTTAGAGTTAGAAGTCAGTTTTATGGACGGAAGTGAAAATCAAATTTTTAACGCATTCGTAACTTTGCATGATTAATTTTTAAACTTTCAGTTTCTCAACAGCATAACTCTATATCCCTTTTTTAAAGGGATATAGAGTTATGAAACCAGTAAGATTTAATTTATAAGCAGGGCGGGATTTAACTTAGGTTGATATTCAACCAAACAACAGTTCTGAACGAAACTCGCCGTTCCAAGGTGTCCGTCCGGTAATCCCCACATTCAATTCATAGGTTTTCTACGTCATGGTAGTCTCTTTGTTAAAGAGAATGACCATGGCGAATCATCAACGAAGAGAAGTAGAAGACTGGCTCAATTTATTTGAGCAACAAAAAAACAGATGGCTATCAAGGCTACGAGCAAACGCACGCCACTCTCATTGGTTGCTGGGCACATGCACGCCGTAAGTTCATGGAAGCTAAAAAAGGCGCAGGTAAGAAAGGCAGTGGCAAAGCGGATTGGGCACTCAATCACATCCAAAAACTCTACCGCCTAGAAACCCAGCTAAAAGATAAAACGGTAGAGGTGCGATATATTACAAGACAAGAAAAAAGTGTGCCGTTACTGAGCCAGCTTCATATGTGGCTAATGAAATCGGCTCAACAAGTGTTACCCAAAACCAAGTTGGGCGAAGCGATACAATACTGCTTAAACCAATGGAGAAAGCTAGTTCACTACACACTCGACGAGTTATTGAGTATCGATAATAATCGCGCTGAGCGCGGGATAAAGCCGTTCGTCATAGGTAGGAAAAACTGGCTGTTTAGCCAAACGGCCACGGGCGCAAACGCCAGCGCTGTTCTCTACAGCATCATCGAAACGGCTAAAACCAACGACCTGAACGTATTCGAGTATGTGATGACTTGCCTTGATGAACTCAGCCAGCCCGATGTCAATATCGAGCAACTGCTACCATGGCAGTTTGCTAAGCGCTAGGTGGAATTATCGGTCGCTTACGAATCTGTTACAGGCTCATGGATATTGATTTTTTCTACTGCTATGAATTTCCCCCAGAATCATTCTGTCAGGAGTCACCGTTCGTATCTGAATTATCGAACTGCCACTTCAAACCAACTGAATACATCCAGCACAAGTCTGGTTGAACCATCACTGGGGACCACTAAATTACAGATCCCAGCCTTAATAATGACGGTTTGCAGAATCAAGGAAGCTGGCGTTCATCTTCTCCTATTAAAAAATCCTACAAACTAAACTTCTTGCCTATTGTAAGTTTTAGATTCACTTCTCTTCTTCGAATCTACTGAATGACCCGTATTGGGATATATGTTCTTGTTCGTAATTGTACTTTGCTTTAATTAATTCAATTAACGCTTTCTTAAATATCTCATTTTCTTCAGCTAGCTTTGCTATTAGCTTACTTTTCTTTTCTTCTAATCGATCAATCTCAAGCGCTCCCATATCAGAAGAGGATTGGGCTCTATTGAGCCTCGACATGAGATCGCCAGGTTTGTGCATTTCACTTTTGAACAACTCATCCCTGATCCTGATATCGAACGCATTTTGGCATGGCTTGTAAAAGATTCGTGAATTAGGTAAACGCTTCCTCTCACATATATAGTGCATGTCTGACTCTTCGACGAGGTCGTTGAAATTCTCAAACAAAGCGAGCCTTGCTGCCTTGTATTCTTCTCGCAAAAGCGATAATGGTTTTTTGCCCTCTACTTCAATTATTTCTATATTATTATCTGTTGAAGTATATTTTTCATTAGCAAACGATTCCATGCTTGATAAAAATACACCAGCTAAAAAGAACGAGATACAACATTGTTTCACTGTAAAACCCTCCTATATCTACATTCTGATTCGTTGAGAATTATACCGCAATATTATGCGCTCGATGAAATTACAAGCGCACTTAATTTAAAGTTATAACACTCTTAGTAAATAGCTTTAGCTTCTCTTCTCAGAGATTAATATCCACCTGGCAACTCATATACTAATACATAAGTGGTTTGGGCTGTGTCCCTATGATATCCGACTACTTGACCACCAACTACGATTGGAATTGTCACAGAGCTAGTTTCTACGAAAGAGCTTGGACAAACAGGGTACCCTGAATCGCTTTCCAAAGTTTGCTAAGCGCTAGATGGGATTATCGGACGCTTACGAAAGATTAGACAAAGTCGCTTGGTGTTAACAACCTAATCTGAATTAGTGTGATTACCAACTTAATTTGGTGGTTTTTAAACAAGGTTTTGACTAAAGCTGACAGGCTGCATTAGACAAGGAGCGGACATTCAACGCCTCATTCAGAGGCAATAAAATAGCTGGTTAAAATTAGCGAGGCATGAGCAAAACCAGCTGTTTTTTGTCCTGCTGAAATGACTTGTTAAGCGTCTTTTGTACCTATGTAAAAACAGCATTCAAATATGCACTAATAGTTGCTGAATATTCCTTTGAACCTCCAGCCTCTTCAAGTACTTGATTTTTTAGAAAATCTTGAGCTTCTCCATCAGGGAAGCAGCCAATCCTATCAATAAGTAGTTTAACTTGGTCTATTCTTTCCTTTTTTCTTTCTACTAAAGCAGATCTTGATAACTTGAGTAAATCTACTGTTATCTGCCCTCTATTATTGGATGGTTTAGCTAAAATAATTGGTCCAAAGAACAACAGGTGCTCATCAGGATCATCAACGAAAGGATTGACCAAAGGTAAGTTTACATCGTGGTAATTGGATTTATTACGATTACATTCTTTACACACATATCCTAGATTTTCCCACTTAACTACGTCTTCCTGTTTTCTAGATAGGGGGATGATATGGTCTGTTTCTCCAGGAAATACATGCGATATTTTACTTTCACAAAAGATACATTTATCGGAACACTCGCTTCTTAACGTACTTTTAATATCAGGGTGCCTATATCTATATCGAGCAGCTTTAGGAACCGAAGTATCACCTGCTACTAGGCGAATAAACTCTTCAGTCCAAGTAACTTCATTAGCAACTAATACTTCTGGTTTTGGATATTTCTCTAATTTAATCAAGACAATGACTCCGCAACTTTATTAATCGCCTCGGGGAATAAGTCATCTAAGCCAATTTCTGATAGTTCTAGTTTGATATTTGAAAGAGCCTCAGCAGTGATATCCTTGCCTGTGTATTTTCCAATAATATTATTTAACTTATCTTCAGCCCAAGCAGGCATTGTGCTCTCTAACCCCAAAACCTCTCTTAGAATTTCATTGGATGTCCCTGATTTATTGACAACATCAAGTAAGGTGCTTTCTACTTTGTTTGCTTCATTGTAACCCAGTACATATACATTAGAGTCAGGAACTGAAGTAACCATAAAAGGATTGTGAGTCGCTACTATAAATTGGACATTTGGGAATGCGTTAATCAAGTTTGGTAGTAAGTTACGTTGTAGTTTAGGGTGTAAATGATTCTCTGGTTCATCCATAACAACAACAAAGTTCTCGTAAACCATTGAAGCCATAAATATTTGCCAAGTGACATCAATGAGTGAGGCAATTCCCCCAGAAACTGAATCAAATGAAAAACTACCAGTATCTGTTTCAAAAACAACTTCAGGCATATGGATTACAATTTTTTGAAACCCAAGCGACTTAGGTAAAATTGTTTTTAATGCAGCTTCAAAACCCTCAAACATTTCAACTGCTTCGTCATCTCTTGCTACAACCTGATTCCCATAGCCAAATGTTGCTAAAGAAATAATAGCTTCTTTTATTCTGAATGATGCCGAAGAATTTCTACTATTGTGATTATATCTTTGTCTTAACTCATTTAAATATTTATCTAACAGCTGTTTTTTTGCGTCCAATTTTGCAGGAATAGTTAGAACTTGTTGATAAAAATATACCGGTCTGTGAGATGATATGTATATTCCCTGCACACTTTTTTGATCTTGGATATGAACATTGTATTGCTGTTGAACTTCATAAGGTACACATAGTTTAGCCCCTTGAG
>NZ_CP047656.1:2865000-2972500 GCF_009906955.1 Paraglaciecola mesophila | reverse complement strand
TAGCCCTGTACACGAACGCGAATTTTAAGTGAAATCGAGTAGGTCGGGACACGTGTTATCTTGACTGAATATGGGGGGACCATCCTCCAAGGCTAAATACTCCTAACTGACCGATAGTGAACTAGTACCGTGAGGGAAAGGCGAAAAGAACCCCTGTGAGGGGAGTGAAATAGAACCTGAAACCGTATACGTACAAGCAGTGGGAGCAGACTTGTTCTGTGACTGCGTACCTTTTGTATAATGGGTCAGCGACTTATATTTTGTAGCAAGGTTAACCGAATAGGGGAGCCGTAGCGAAAGCGAGTGTTAACTGCGCGTTTTAGTTGCAAGGTATAGACCCGAAACCCGGTGATCTAGCCATGGGCAGGTTGAAGGTTGAGTAACATCAACTGGAGGACCGAACCGACTAACGTTGAAAAGTTAGCGGATGACTTGTGGCTGGGGGTGAAAGGCCAATCAAACCGGGAGATAGCTGGTTCTCCCCGAAAGCTATTTAGGTAGCGCCTCGGACGAATACCACTGGGGGTAGAGCACTGTTAAGGCTAGGGGGTCATCCCGACTTACCAACCCTTTGCAAACTCCGAATACCAGTGAGTACTATCCGGGAGACACACGGCGGGTGCTAACGTCCGTCGTGAAGAGGGAAACAACCCAGACCGCCAGCTAAGGTCCCAAAATTATTGCTAAGTGGGAAACGATGTGGGAAGGCTAAGACAGCTAGGAGGTTGGCTTAGAAGCAGCCACCCTTTAAAGAAAGCGTAATAGCTCACTAGTCGAGTCGGCCTGCGCGGAAGATGTAACGGGGCTAAGCAATATACCGAAGCTGCGGACGCATAGTTTACTATGCGTGGTAGGGGAGCGTTGTGTAAGTGGCTGAAGGTGAACTGAGAGGTTTGCTGGACATATCACAAGTGCGAATGCTGACATGAGTAACGATAATGCGGGTGAAAAACCCGCACGCCGGAAGACCAAGGTTTCCTGTCCCATGCTAATCAGGGCAGGGTAAGTCGGCCCCTAAGGCGAGGCAGAAATGCGTAGTCGATGGGAAACGGATTAATATTTCCGTACTTGGTATATCAGTGATGGGGGGACGGAGAAGGTTATGCAAGCATAGCGTTGGTTGTCTATGTGAAAGTGTGTAGGGTTGAATCTTAGGTAAATCCGGGATTCTACATGCCTGAGACACGAGACGAGATTCTACGGAATTGAAGTTGCAAATACCCTGCTTCCAGGAAAAGCCTCTAAACTTATGATATATCGAACCGTACCCCAAACCGACACAGGTGGTCAGGTAGAGAATACTAAGGCGCTTGAGAGAACTCGGGTGAAGGAACTCGGCAAAATCGTACCGTAACTTCGGGAGAAGGTACGCCGCTGTTTGTGATGAGACTTGCTCTCTAAGCGAATGGCGGCCGCAGTGAAAAGGTGGCTGGGACTGTTTATTAAAAACACAGCACTGTGCTAAATCGAAAGATGACGTATACGGTGTGACACCTGCCCGGTGCCGGAAGGTTAATTGATGGGGTTAGCGCAAGCGAAGCTCTTGATCGAAGCCCCGGTAAACGGCGGCCGTAACTATAACGGTCCTAAGGTAGCGAAATTCCTTGTCGGGTAAGTTCCGACCTGCACGAATGGTGTAACCATGGCCACGCTGTCTCCACCCGAGACT
Organism: Paraglaciecola mesophila; assembly: GCF_009906955.1. Taxonomy (GTDB): domain Bacteria; phylum Pseudomonadota; class Gammaproteobacteria; order Enterobacterales; family Alteromonadaceae; genus Paraglaciecola; species Paraglaciecola mesophila_A. The sequence continues at coordinate 2,970,831 of NZ_CP047656.1, read as the reverse complement.
CAGTGAAATTGAAATCGCAGTGAAGATGCTGTGTACCCGCACCTAGACGGAAAGACCCCGTGAACCTTTACTATAGCTTGGCACTGAACATTGACCCTACATGTGTAGGATAGGTGGGAGACTTTGAAGCGTGAACGCCAGTTTGCGTGGAGTCATCCTTGAAATACCACCCTTGTACGTTTGATGTTCTAACGTTGTTCCCTAATCGGGAATGCGGACAGTGCCTGGTGGGTAGTTTGACTGGGGCGGTCTCCTCCCAAAGAGTAACGGAGGAGCACGAAGGTTGGCTAATCCTGGTCGGACATCAGGAGGTTAGTGCAATGGCATAAGCCAGCTTAACTGCGAGACAGACACGTCGAGCAGGTACGAAAGTAGGTCATAGTGATCCGGTGGTTCTGTATGGAAGGGCCATCGCTCAACGGATAAAAGGTACTCCGGGGATAACAGGCTGATACCGCCCAAGAGTTCATATCGACGGCGGTGTTTGGCACCTCGATGTCGGCTCATCACATCCTGGGGCTGAAGTCGGTCCCAAGGGTATGGCTGTTCGCCATTTAAAGTGGTACGCGAGCTGGGTTTAGAACGTCGTGAGACAGTTCGGTCCCTATCTGGTGTGGGCGTTGGATGATTGAGGGGAGCTGCTCCTAGTACGAGAGGACCGGAGTGGACGAACCGCTGGTGTTCGGGTTGTTTTGCCAAGAGCATTGCCCGGTAGCTACGTTCGGAATCGATAACCGCTGAAAGCATCTAAGCGGGAAGCGAGCCCCAAGATGAGTCATCCCTGGCAGTTTAACTGTCCTAAAGGGTTGTTGAAGACTACGACGTTGATAGGCAGGATGTGGAAGCGTTGCAAGGCGTTAAGCTAACCTGTACTAATTGCCCGTGAGGCTTAACCATACAACGCCCAAGTGACTTTTTATAAGTTTGCGTGTTGTTTGTATGACAAGTATTTAATCAAGAGTAAGACTAAAGAGATTTAGCGATGATTACAGCCAGACCTTACGAGGCGCGGCATCAGCTTTTACATATTGATTTATTGAGCTTTGGCTTGATAAATAACAGTTTATGTCTGGCGGCCATAGCGATGCGGCCCCACCTGATCCCATCTCGAACTCAGAAGTGAAACGCATTAGCGGCGATGGTAGTATGGGGTTTCCCCATGCGAGAGTAGCACACCGCCAGACTCCCATTACACGAAAAAGCCCTGACCTAAAAACGGTCAGGGCTTTTTTTGTATATGCGCTTCGCGCAAAGGCGACTCAGCAACAAACCTTCAGGGTTGTAGTAGCCACGGTATAAACACGTCCATGATGAAGCGCACCCAGCCACGCCATCCTTGGCGTGTCGTTCAAACGGCTGGAGCGGTGCTCCAGAAAGCACCGTTTTCACCCATCCATGGGGCTACCTCCAGTGCAGCATCCATGCTGCCCGTTCAAGCGGCAGGAACTACGTTCCTAAAAGACCCGCTTTCACCCCCATGCGACAGCCGCGCTGCGCGGCATCCGATGCGCCAACCGCGATGCGAGACAACGCGGATGCGGGAAGACACCGTCAGACTCCCATTACACGAAAAAGCCCTGACCAAAAAAACGGTCAGGGCTTTTTCGTATATGCGCTTCGCGCAAAGGCAACCCGGCAACAAACCTTCAGGGTTGTAGTAGCCACGGTATAATACCAATTATATTAATTAACTGACCATATCAATCCAGCTTCGAGCACACAGCGTTTTTACGTGTTTGATATCAGACACGAAGTGATTCCATGCATTAACTATGTCACTGTATACACTAAAACAGCGGTTGGCTAAATGATGTTGGCGGAGCCAACTCCATACTTGCTCTATTGGATTTAACTCAGGCGAATAGGGTGGGAGTTTAATAATACTCAGGTGAGTGAAATCCTTGGCGATATCATCTGTATGCCAGCCCGCACCATCCATGATCACCACCGCGTGTCGTTTGCTCTCAGTACGTTTGGATATCAAATTAAGGTGTTGTTGCACTATCTCTTTGTTAACCCAAGGCGCTATCAATGCTTCAGTTGTGCCTGTTGCTGGCCAAACCTAGCTTCATCCTGAAACCAAATATCTACTCAGTCTAGCGCTACATACCCTGGGATCCTATTGAACAATTCAATTTGGAATTTTTTTAAACTCGTCTTGGGCTAATTGTGATTGCTTAGGATGTTCCGAACGACTGGTGATCCACGAAAAACCTAACTCATGCATCAAACGGTAAATATTGGATATTTGATAAGTGACTTCGAATTTGTCAGATAAGAATTTTTGTACATGGGACGCTTGTAGGCGACCACCAGTATCGGACTGACTAAACTGATCAATATAAGCGGCTAATGCTTTGAGTTGCTTAGGTGTTAATTTGCATTGGCGTCCCGGTGGTGACTTGCTCTGTAAACCAGACATACCATCTTTAAGAAAGTTGGCGACCCATTTATTGACACTGCCTCTGCTCACTTTAAGAACTCTGGCAATAGCTGCACGATTCATTCCGTCCTTAAAATGGGCTAGTGCTAGTAACCTTATCCGTCGTCTTCCATCAGTTTCTTGTTTAGCAAGTCCTACAAAATCTATTTCTTGAAGCATCAGTCTGTATAGGTGGTTAACAATATTGATATTAGATCATACTATTAATGTAATTGGTATTAATGAAAATCTCTTGAGTGGATGGCTAGTTCATCTATTAAGTGGCTAAGGTCTTCCAACCTTCCGGCGATGATGTGAGTTACGCCCCCATCACCTCTTTCTAATATACCGTTGACCTTTAGTATTTGCGCTTTTAAGTAGGCTTGTTTTTGGGCGCGAGCGGTTGCTTGCCATACGATTACATTGCTATTGCCTGTATCATCTTCAATAGTGATAAAAGTAACGCCTGATGCAGTACCTGGGCTTTGCCTTCCTTTTACTAAGCCAACGACCTTGACTACAGATTTATGGGCAATAGTGTCTAGTTCAGCCGCTGGCGTATAACGGCCCAGCAAACCGGCTCGGTTGAGTAAACGTACTGGGTGAGAGTCTAAGCTCAGTCCTGTGGTGCGATAATCTTCTAGTAAGACGTTCAGCTCGCTAGGCTGCTCAGGGCTAAATGCATTATCCATAGTTAGTTGTTTAAACAGCGGTAATTCGCTTTCTGAGTCCATAAGTAGCCATTTGGCTGTGTAGCGGTTATCGCTAATACGGCTAAATGCATTGGCGCTAGCCAATGCTTCTAACGATGCCTTAGTTAAGCCTGACTCTTTAAGTTGAGCTAATTCACTAAAGCCTTTATTTGGGCGCAAATTCACAAAGCTTTCCATTTCCTTTCGGGATAAGCCTTTAATTAGTCGATAACCTAAACGAAGTGAAAGTTGGTTGTTGGCTGTCTCTATAACGTGATCATAATATGAGGCATTAATGCATACAGGTAGCACTTTAATACTATGGCGCTTAGCGTCTTGTATAAGTTGATCTGGGGTATAGAAACCCATGGGCCAACTATTGAGTAGGCCACAATAAAAGCTTTCTGGATAATAGTATTTCAACCAAGAAGAGACATAAGCCAATACGGAAAAAGAGGCTGAATGCGATTCAGGAAAGCCATATTCACCAAAACCGCAAATCTGTTTATATAACTGTTCTGCGAACTGGCTTTTGTAACCACGGCTCAACATGCCCTTTATTAACTTATCTTTGAACTTAATCAGTTCGCCAGTTTTCTTCCAACTGGCCATTGCCCTGCGAAGCTGATCTGCCTCACCACCGCTAAAGCCGGCCGCTACCATAGCGATTTTAATTACTTGTTCTTGAAAAATTGGCACACCCATAGTGCGAGATAATACCGACTCAACTTCTTTTGATGGATACTCAACAGGCTCAAGGCCGTCTCGGCGTTTTAGAAAAGGATGCACCATATCACCTTGAATCGGTCCGGGTCTGACAATAGCAATTTGAATGACTAAATCGTAAAAGCACTTTGGGCGTAAGCGGGGCAGCATGGTCATTTGCGCGCGAGATTCAATCTGAAATACCCCGACTGTATCTGCTTTTTGTATCATGGCGTACACATCGGGATCGCTAGGCAGCCGGGTAATATCGGCAATTGAAATTGTTTTATTGTGATGCTGCTCAATCAAATTAAAAGTCTTTCGTATGGCGGTTAACATACCCAGTGCTAGTACATCTACTTTTAGCAGTCCTAGGCTTTCTAAGTCATCTTTGTCCCACTGAATAACACTACGTTCGGCCATAGAAGCATTTTCAATAGGCACGAGTTGATAGAGTGGGTTGGCTGAGATCACAAAGCCGCCAACATGTTGTGATAAGTGACGGGGAAAGCCTTTAATTTCATTTACTAGGTGAATGAAATGTTTACCTTTACCAGAGCTTGGGTCTAAACCCAGCTCTGTAATTTGTGCTTGCCAGTTAAGTGCTTTATCTCGACGATTAATATTTTTAATAAAAAAGTCGAGTTGAGACTCATGGATACCTAATGCTTTTCCTACATCGCGGATCGCACTTTTTTGACGATATGAGATTACTGTAGCTGCAATAGCCGTTCTTTCTCGACCATACTTTTTGTAAATATATTGAATAATTTCTTCACGTCTTTCGTGCTCAAAATCAACATCAATGTCTGGTGGTTCGTTGCGCTCTTTTGAGATAAATCGCTCGAATAAAACCGAGATTTGTCTCGGGTCGACAGCGGTAATCTCTAGGCAATAGCAGACCACAGAGTTTGCTGCTGAGCCTCGACCTTGATATAAAATATGCTGAGATTTTGCATACTGAACTATGTCTGAAATGGTTAAAAAGAAAAATTCGTATTTTAATTCCTCAATCAGTTTAAGCTCTTTTGCAATAATGCGTTTTATTGCAAAACTTGCCCCTTCGGGGAATCGAATTGACATGCCTCTTTTAACTAAATCGCGTAGGTGCGAAGTAGGGGTCGCATCCTCTGGGATAAGCTCAGCAGGGTATTGATAACTCAACTCGCTTAAATCAAACGTGCATAAATTCGCAATGCTGACACTTTCAGCTAGCCATCTCGCTGGATACAGCCTTTTTAGTTTGTTAATAGGCCTTAGGCTACGCTCAGTATTTTGTGGGATTTTTCCCACTGAATGTTCGATATTATTTACTTTGTGAATTGAATTTAATACACAAAGTAGCTCGTAGCGTTCAGGTGAGTGCATGAGAACACCCCCGCAAGCGGTGATGGGGATGCTGTATTGTTCACTAAGATTTTCGCAATGGGTTTGATATAAGTGTTCATCTGCGAGTAGATGGCGCTGATAACCTAGCCATAAACGGGCTGGGTAGTATTTGTTCAGCCAGTTTGCCCAGTGTTGATCTGCTTCTATACTCCCACTAGGAAGCCAAATCGCTAAACAATGTTTAGTGGTTTTTAGATCCCATAAATCAAGCTGGTATTGACCTTTTTCTGCGCGGCGTCGAGCGTTGGTTATAATTCGGCAGAGCTCTGAATAAGCTCGATGGTTTGGACACAGCAAGACGAGGGTTAGTTCAGCATTAAAATGAAACAAGCTACCGACAATTAATTTTACCTTAAGATCTTTACTTTTTATTTCGGAGTAAGCGCGCACTACTCCTGCAACACTACATTCATCAGTAATGGCAAGTGCTTGATAACCTAAATAGTCAGCTTGATAAATAAGCTCGCTTGGGTGTGATGCTGCTTGTAAAAAACTAAAATTACTTTGGCAAAACAACTCAGCATATCGGGTTTTTCCAAGTGGCATAGCTAGCTAAAGATGCCTTGTAAAAACCATTTATTATCGGGTGTTTTAAACACCCAAAACCATTGCCCTTGCTCACTAGTTGCAATGAAATAATCTCGCACCACAGGGTGATGATCCCACCAACCTGTGCTGATGCGTTCAGGACCATGCACAATGGAAACATGTTGAGTAAGCAAGCTAGGCTCAGGCAGTAAGAAGCTTGGCCTAAGTGGAGGGCGATAAATAGGGTTTTGCTCGTTTACGGTTAGTGCGCAACAATATTGAGATGCTCGTTCTGGTCGGTAGTCGTTGACGGTCATGGGGCTAAAAAGCGCATCATCACCTAACTTTGCTTGTAGTAGCGAAATAAGCTGTAGTCGCGAAATTTTTCCTTGCTTACCTAAAAATAAATCATGTTTATCCGGGCTGCGAACAAAGGTGTTTTTTACGTTTAATTGTAGGGCGACGATAGGAGCATTTAATATTAGGTTATCTAATTTTAAGGCGAGCAATGCTAACCAATCTTTAGCCCGGTATTCACCCTGTTGAGCCCCTACCAAAAATTCGATGTTTTCTTGGTCTCGCTGATACAAAGTAAAGCTTAACTCTTGAGTCAATTCATCTCTTAGAAGTAAGAAATTTTCTAAATTTGAAAGTACTTTATGCATTGGGTGAAGTAATAAATCGCTGCGCTCAATCTCATATAAAAGTTCAATGTATTGTTCAAAGCGTTGCGCAGGATGAAAGAAGTTGACCGGATGTTTAAAGTCCCCTCTTAATTGCCCTAAATAAGTGATCACCTGAGTATCGAAACGTTTGTGTAGATCGCTAAAGGGAATAGCAAATAATTGCTCAACCGTGTTCACGCCTACACTATTGAGTTTGGTAATGTCTTTTTGAGATAACTCGGTAAAGGCTAAATCGACTTGCTTCAGTGCCTGTTTCATTAATTTGGGATCGTCAGTAATGTGATCCCATTTTTTAAGAGCAAGCAATTTAGCGGCTAATGGAGAACTACCAGTGGCAAAATTAAACTCGACGTTTAATGGTGCTAGCTGTGTTTGTATTATATTCCACAACTGCAGCAAGCCGCCGTACAAGCGCAGCATGTTGTCTATTCGAAGCAATAAGCCTTGCTCACTGAAAAAACAAATATCACAAACCACCATATATAATCGATGTGCGATCATACTCAACTGCTGTTTTTCAATCTCTGGATTGAACGGCACAACTTGTAACCCACCATGTAAAGCAGCCGCAGTGCCTAAACTCATATAAGGTTTGATACCAGTGAATCTAGCAGCTTGATTAAGTTGAACAATGCCGTGTTGCATATCAAGGATGACCACAGGTGTCTCAAGGCCATCCTGAGTTGGCTCTAGCTGCTCGTTAGAGCGCTGCCTAGAGGATGAGTCTAGAATAGAGTAAGAGTCGAGCTGCAAATTAGGAAAGTGCAGATAAAGCCATAAAGGTTGCATGCTGTCTTATTAGCCTGTGAGGCTATGGATCCTAGGTAGAGGCACAATATTAGATGACGTTGGTTGTCGTGTTAGGGATGGCCAAGTTTGAGCCATATTCACAGTAAATGGCTGGCTGAGACTTCCCCCTTTACGTTTGGTCACTGTAACCTTTATCCCTTCTGGACAGGGAGTTAACGCGAGGGATAATGCAACTGGTAGAGAAAACGACATGGGTTGCTGCTGACGCAAAACAACACTCAATGCTTCCCCAGTTTCAGCCGCAAACTGCAAGCGTTTCGCTTGATGTACTTCTAACCCTTGATGCCACAAAAACACACCATCGCAACAACCACTTTTTAAGCACTGCTCTGTTGACCACAGCGCCTCTTTTGCATTTTTAGGTTCGATAATTAAAATACGTGATAACTCAAAGCCCATTTTAGCCAGCATGGGCGCATTCAATCGAGCCGGAGCGCCAATAAAAACCAGCAGCTTTTGACTACTTTGTTGGCGTAATACAAAGCTAGGCAGCAATAGTCGTAATTCACCGATGCCAATTGGACTACTGATATCTACGACACCTTGTTCAGGTAACCCTCCCTCTAAATAAGCATCGAGACTATCAAAACCGCTAGGCAAGGTTTTGTGAGCACCACTCACTTGGCTAGCTTGCCAAAGTAATCGCTTGTTTTTAAGTTGATCGATTGTTGAGTTCATATATCACCATTACTGTATATAAATACAGTATATGAAACATGACAAGATATGCAAGGAATTGCCGTGAAGCGCAGCAACAAGATCGTAAACTCGATTGATTTTAAAACGTTTATTTTTTGCGAAGGGGTGATACCAACCCGTGTTAACAAGTGATCGCTTATTAACCTGAATTGGTATTATAGGCGCAATTGACTTGGGGTTGAGCCTGTCCAGCGTTTAACGGCGCGTCTGAAATTGGGTACATCAGAGAAATCCATTAGGCTCGCTGTGTCTTCATTATTCAGCTTTTTCACTTGTAGTAGATGAATAGCTTGCTGCATACCTAGCTCATCTTGTAGTTGTTGAAAGCGTATATTGTAAAGTTTTAGCTTGCGTTTTAGCGTCGCTGGACTCATATCAAAGGCGCTAGCTGTGTCTTGTAAAGTTTGCTGACGATGAAGACGCAGGTGGTTTCTGATGGCTTCGATAAAGCCAAGTCGAGCTGGCTCGCTCTGCTTTAATTGCCGTATCGCATGCCACTTAAGGTTTTGACTTTGCTGTAGAAAAGGCGCATCTAACCAAGGTAAATCAACGCGAATACGTAATAATGGTTGAGAGAAATTAAGTCGATAACCTAGGTTCTCTTCGTACTCTTGAATATGCCTTGGTCTGGCAAAAGGAAAGTCAAAATGAAAGGGTACTCTACGATCAAGCAAGAGACGGGTGCCAGCCACCAGTGCGGTAAAATAACTTTCAGTAATAAATTGCCATTGAGCAGCACACCCTAAAGCATCGTTGAATACCAGATGCAGCTGTTGATTATCCCGATAGGTATAAGCGTGCATAAAGGGACAAATTTGCAACCGGAAAACCTGCAATAAACGCAGAGCATCCTTTAAGTCACGACTGTGTAATAAAGCATTGGAAATATGCCCGTAATTACCAGGAAATATTCGTCGCCCAAGCAAAAATGAACAATCGTGACTGGCTACCTGAGACTGGGCATTGGCCATTAATGCTAATAATTGGGCTGGGCTTAGCAGAGCGCGCCCTGATTTAATATCTTGATAGAAAATCTTTGTGCCTCGTAACAAACGTTCTTTATTCGCCCCTCTACTGATTGCCAAGTCCATCAAACTTGCTGCAAGCTGATGAGCAGGTAAGCATTTGTCCTCTAAGCTGAGGTATCGTGGGCGATATGCTGTCACTTGTCGTGCCATTTAAGCATGTTGCTTATAGTCATCAAGGCGTCGATTAACACGACTGATAATGCTGTCAACTGCGTCCCCAGCTTGAGCAGCTTCAGTGGCAATCGTCATTGAGTGAAAAATCGGTGATGCTTGTTCATAAGGCTTAAAAGCAAGATGAGAGATAGCTTGTCGAATATCCTGTGCCAGCTCATTGGCAAGGGGTAAGTCGGTACCTGGCAACAATAAAATAAATCGATCTCCGGCATAACGGCAGGCCAAGTCCGTAGTACGTAGGTTCATTAAAATCAGTTCTGATATTTCACGCAATAACCTGTCACCTTCTTGAGGGCCAAATTGACGGTTAAAGCGATCAAAATTATCAATATCTAACATCATTATCGAAAAGGGGCTGTCATCTTTGGTGCGCAGTTGCATGTCTATCTGCCCGCGCATGTAGTCGGCGCGGTACAATTGGGTGATGAAATCAATTTGCCCATGCTCACGGGTATTAGCTTCACGGCGACATAGCTGACGGTTTAATGCGAGTTGCTCTTGATGCCAATGCCACAATGCGTAGCTCATGATCAGCATGCCGATACCTGCAGGGATAGATTCAATTAAACTCAGCCCTGCGGCGGCAGCTTGGTAATGCACAAATTCATCAAATAAATCCAGCAAGGCAGAAAGCATGAAGCAGCTTAAACCCACGACTAAGCCTGTAGTCACACGCCCTGGGGGGCGGCTAATTAAGATAAAAAACACCCAGATCAGTGAGAGCAGCGCGATGCTGCCTTCGCCTAAAATATCCAGCCAGCTGATCTCTTGCCAATCTTTCAATTGTCCTAAACCAAAGCTCAAGCTTATTGATAGCGAAAGACATGCCGCAGTGAGCGACACCAAATTCTGGTGACGACTTAATAAGGATATATTCATAGTGGATTTCTCAAACAACAAAACCTGATCCTGACATAAAGCATTCACAGTAAAGAGGTCATATTGGCTCAGCTAAATGACAATTGAATGAACTTTCGCGGTTTATCTTTACGCGAAATTAGCGCCTAGCAAGCGTATTTACGTGAATGGCCAGGGGTCAAATAGGCTCAATTACCAGCAAATTAACCTCGAATATGCTCTGAAGTCGCTGGAATGGCGGTATCACGGACTAGGCGTTCATGAAACTGTCATACGTCCTGACTAGTTTGACGGGCAATTAATCAGTCATATCACTGACACCATTACATCGAGGAAACAGGATGCCAATCAAAAAGTCGACACTCACCATAGCGTGCATGAGTGCATTACTCAGCTTATCAGCTGTAGCTCAAGAAGCGGGTAAGCTACAAGGTTTACTAACAGATAGCAGTCAAACAAGTTATTTCTCTGGTGCACAAATCACAGTAAAAGAATTGGGTTTGAGCACGGTATCTAGGCGTGATGGTTCATTTCGTTTCACTAATTTACCTGAAGGGCAATATACCCTAGAGATAACATACTTAGGTGCTGATACGCTTGAAGTGCCTATTGATATTAAGTCTGGTGAGACCTTAGCTAAAGACTTTGTTTTAACAGGGAAGCGTGCAGATTTAGAAAATATTATCGTGTATGGCCAGCGAGCAGGGCAAGCGAGCGCGTTAAATCAACAGCGCAGCGCTGATAGCATTAAGTCAATAGTTTCTTCAGATGCCATTGGTCAATTTCCTGATCAAAATGCCGCAGAAGCCTTACAACGTTTACCTGGTTTGTCTATTGAGCGGGATCAAGGTGAAGGGCGCTACGTAGGGATACGTGGTATTGACCCTAACTTAAATAATGTCACGATCAATGGTTTAAACGTACCTTCTCCAGATGGTGGTGCACGCTCGGTCGCACTGGACGTTATTCCATCTGAACTCATTCAAACTTTGGAAGTGTCAAAGTCCGTCACCCCAGACATGGATGGCGATGCTATCGGCGGGTCCGTAGAAGTTAAAAGCCTAAGTGCGTTTGATAAAAAAGGTACAAGTGCCAGTGTAACCGCCCAGGTCAGTCACAACGACTTACGTGATGAAGTCAGTCCGAAGTTATCTGGCAGCGTGACCAATGTGTTTAATGACACATTTGGGGTGGCCGCCGCGTTATCTTATTACGATCGTGATTTTGGTTCTGACAACATAGAGTCCAATGGTGACGATGAGATAGAGCAGCGTTATTACAGTATCAATCGTGAAAGATTAGGTGCGGCAGTTAATTTTGATTTCCGACCTGATTTTAACAACCAATATTACTTGCGTACTTTATACAGCCGATTTTCTGATGATGAATATCGTTTAGCCAACACCTTTACTTTCGATGGTGACGACTCTGAAGTGGAGCGTGGTAGCAAAGACAGATACGAAGAACAAAGTATTTTGTCATTAACGGCAGGCGCCGAACATCAGCTTGGTGATTGGTTAATTGAATATCAATTAGGTTATTCGAAAGCAGACGAAGATGAACCGAGCTCTTTGTACTACACCTTCGTAGGCGAAGAAATGGATATATCTTCAGATATGCAGGGAAAGATACCATCTATCGTGCAAGATGCCTCAGTCATGGATTTATCCAACTATGAGCTTGATGAAATAGAGCTTAGCCAAAACAATGCACAAGACACAGAGAGTAGTTTCAAGTTTGACTTCACACGCTCTTTAGAATTAAGCGGACACAGCGCCGAAATTAAATTCGGTGGAAAATATCGCGATAGAGAAAAAACCAATGATGCCGTTGTTTCCCTTTATGATGGTGATTTTGACGGCGTTGACCCAAGTCAATTTGAAGCAGCAACGCCAGATTGGGGGCTAGGGGACTTTGGACCGGGTTTACACAGAAGCGTAATGCGTGATTACTTCAATCAAGAAGAAGGTGAACTTGAATTAGCAGAGTTGGATTCTGAAATCGAATCAAACGGTGCTACCTATAGTAATGAAGAAGATATTCTAGCGGTCTATTTAATGGGAAAAATTGACATTAATGACCTGCGCATTGTGGCTGGATTGCGCTACGAAGATACTGACTTTAGTACGACAGGTATGCGGGTAGAACTGATTGAGAATGAACAAACCGATGTTGAAGAAGTGGTAAATACCCTTTGGGAAAGTGATCGAAGCTACAATCATCTGCTACCAAGTTTAAACGCACGATACGAGTTCAGCGATAAGTTAGTAGCACGCTTTGCGTATACCCAAACTATTTCTCGGCCGAAATTCGAAGATGTAGCCGCATATCAAATTATTGAAACTAAAACAGAAGAAGACGATGGAGCCTTCGTAACAGAGCGCGAAGCTGCAGCAGGTAACCCAGAGTTATTACCTTATGAGTCAGAGAATATTGACTTATCTATCGAATATTACCCAGGCGACATAGGGGTGCTATCAGCAGGTTATTTTCACAAGAGTATCGATAATTTCATTATTATCGCAGACGTGGCAGGTACAGAAGGTTGGGAAGGGTTTGAAGAAGTCACCCAGGCCATAAACGGCGATACTGCAACGGTAGATGGCATTGAATTATCCTGGGTCAAAGGCTTCAATAATGGCTTTCTAATCTCAGCTAATGGGACAATCACCGATTCTGAAGCAGAAACCTTGTTAGATGGCGAACGTTATAAAACCTCTTTACCTAATCAATCAGACAGAATAGGCAACCTTACTTTTGGGTATGAAAATAACCAAATGAGCTTGCGTTTAACCATGTCTTACAAAAGCGAAAACCTTGAAGAGATTGATGGTGACTTGATTCGAATGGAAGACAGCCATCAGCAAATAGACTTTACGGCTAAGTACTTTATTAACGAGAGTATGCACGTCTACTTTAACGCCATTAATATCAATGATGAGCCTTATTATAATTACTTTGATACCCCTAGCGTAAATGCACAGTATGAAGAATATGGCCGTACCTTAGAGCTAGGTTTTAACTGGACTCTATAAATAGCGTACAGAGCACTTAGGCAAGTAAGTGCTCAAACTCAATCTTCTAAATAACCGCCAAATAGGCGGTTTGGGAGTTAATTCATGTTGTTAAACAGATGTCATGTGATGTTCTGCGGTTTGCTTTTGCTGTGCGTATTGAGTTCATTGGCTTTAGCACAAAGCGGACCGCAGGTTTACGACGAAGATCATTACCAACAGCATCACATTAAGCCATTGCAGGAAACCCCTGAAGGGCTTGATTTCTTGGTGCTAGGTGACTGGGGGCGAAATGGTCACTATCAACAAAGGCAAGTCGCCATGTGGATGGATGTGGTTATGCAGCAACTCGATGGTGATTTTATTGTCACCACAGGTGATAACTTCTATTCAAATGGGGTTGCGTCTATTCATGACCCCTACTGGCAAAGCTCATTTGAACATATATACCAAGGGCCACATTTATTTGAAAATTGGTATGCAATATTGGGTAATCACGATTACCGGGGCAATTGGCAAGCACAAATTGACTACACGCATGTTAGCCGGCGCTGGCAAATGCCTGCACAATATTATGCCAAAAACATTGCGCTAGAAGATGGTGCTTCCGTGTTGATGGTATTTCTGGATACCAACCCACTCAACCCTGAGTACCAGCACAAAGCGAAATATGCCGCTACTCAGCAACAAGATGCTAGCAAACAGCTGGCTTGGTTGAAGCATCAACTTGCTAACTCAAACGCCACGTGGAAGGTGGTTATCGGACATCACCCATTGTACTCAAGTGGCAAGCGCTATGGGAAAACCAGCGGTATTCGAGGTGTGTTAGAGCCTATTCTTGAAGGTTATCAAGTTGATGTCTACTTTGCTGGACATGAGCATGATTTACAGCACAACCAACCAGAGGGCACCCGCGTTGCGCATTTTGTATCAGGTGCCGGGTCAGAAGTGCGCCCAATCGCCCAGCGCGAATTTACCAAATTCGCCACTTCACAAGCAGGCTTTGCCACCGTGGGAATAGACAAAGCACAAATGACTGTGCGCTTCATTAGCGCTGACGGGAAGCTGCTTTATCAGTATCAAATTCAAAAGGATAATTCGTGAGAAAGATTTTTTCATGGGCAATTTTGCCCCTTGTGTTAAGCGCTTGCCAAATGGCACCTATTGACAACTTAAAGACTCAAGAGCCTGCTGGCACTTCTTTTTATACCATGCAGGTAAGCCCGCAGTCTTTTAGTGAAAATGCCACTGTATCTGGCAAAGTTGTGTTACCTATTAGGCACGACAAGCAACAATATTGGTTAATGACCAGCGAGCAGAAAGGCTTACTGTTAACCGATAAAAACGGAGTCACATTAGCTCAATACCCAGGTAATTTTGAGGTACTTGACCGGCGCGCTGATATTGTTATCGCAAATAAAAAGTGGGATATAATAGCCACTGTCGACAATGAAAGTGGCGCTGCGTTACTCATAGGCTTAGATTGGCAAAATCAGACATTCAAGCTGCTAACGACTATTGCTCACACCTCAAGTATTGAAGCGTTATGCTTACAGACTTTGCCTCATCAACCCGATTCAACGCCTAATGTTGCCCTCATACTTGCAGACGATCACGGCAAGCTAACCCAGCGCATAATGGTTGATGGTCAGCAAAAACGTCTAAGCAATGTTTTGTTGCGAGAGTTTGTCGGCGTACCGCAAGTGAAAGACTGCGCAGTGGGTGACGCAAGCCAATCTTTATACCTAGCGGAAGAAAATATCGGTATATGGCGTTACGCCGCAGAGCCCGAAGCTGAACTTGTGCGCGAGCTTATTGCTGTTTCAGGTCTTCATGGCCCGTTGAAGGGGGAAGTGACCTCTGTTGACACCTTAGCCGATGGACGTTTGCTGGTGGCCACGCCTGAGCAGCACGGAATTTGGTATATCGACCCAAAGCGCGCTACTGAAGCACAATTGATCGCGCTTCAAGGTGCACTAGGAGTTGAAAGTGCTCATGGGCTAAGCACCAATCAAGGTCTACTGGTAGGGCTATTTGATGATGAAACAGGTGTGTATCAACAGGCCGTTTTACCTATAACTGAGGCTATTCAAGACCCCGATAGTCCTCGCTTTAACGCCGTATTGCCAACGGTGCAAACCGAAGCTGTAGCAACGTCAGGCGATGCCGCTGACGATCCAGCCATTTGGCATAATGCTCATGCTCCTGAACAGTCGCGCATTCTGGGTACAAATAAAAAGCGTGGCTTGAATGTATACAGTTTAAAGGGCGAATTATTGCAAAGTTTGGCTGTCGGTCGAGTGAATAATGTAGATGTTCGTCATGGTTTTACGCTGGCTGAGAAAACATTCGACATTGCAGCTGCGAGCAACCGAAGCAAGCGCAGTATTAGTTTATTTGCTATCGAACCACATACAGGTGAAGTGTCGTATCTACAGGATGTTGCCACTAATTTGAATGATGTGTATGGCTTATGTATGGCACATGTAAATGAACAATATTATGTCTTTATTAACGATACAGATGGGCATTTTGAGCAGTACCAACTTGAGGGTAAAGACAGCCAAATTAAAGGCAAGCTTGTGAGGCAATTTAAGGTTGCCAGTCAACCAGAAGGCTGCGTGGTAGATGATGAGTATGCTCAACTGTACTTCGGCGAAGAAGCCAAAGGAATTTGGCAAGTGGATGCAAGGGTGAACAAAGCGTTACCGAGACTAATTGCCCCCCTAAACGAAGATTTTGTGGCAGATGTAGAGGGCATGGGGATTTACCACCTAGATCATAAGCGCTACTTGGTTGCATCTAGTCAGGGAAACAATAGTTATGGGGTTTTCGCATTAGATGATCACAATCGATATCTAGGTAGCTTTACCATCGACATGAACCTGCCCGCTAATATTGATGGCGTGTCAGAAACTGACGGTCTTGAAATCAGCTCATCAAACTTTGGCAATGCCTTCCCTAATGGTTTAATGGTGGCGCAAGATGGGCGCAACGTTATGCCAAGTCTTAATCAAAACTTTAAGCTGGTGGATGCAACGCAAATAGCGCAACTCATTCGTAGTTGGCTATAAAAGGTTGGCGTGAAACTCGCCTATGCCATAGCTTGAAAATCTGTTGTGAAGGGGCATAATTGCCTCTTCATTCCTCATAAGTGAACCCTGATGCAATATTGGTTATTCAAGACAGAGCCCGATGCTTTTAGTATCGATGATTTAGCCGCAAGACCGAATCAGACCGAGCACTGGGATGGTATTCGTAATTATCAGGCGCGTAACTTTTTACGAGATCAAGTGAAGCAAGGCGATAAAGTCTTTATTTACCATTCAAGTTGCAAAGAGGTTGGTATTGCAGGGCTAGCTGAAGTGGTAAAAGAAGCTTACCCAGACCACACCCAATTTGATCCTGAAAGTCATTACTACGACCCTAAATCACTCCCCGACAACCCGCGTTGGGTGATGGTAGACGTAAAGTTCATTGAGAAATTCCCTGCCATTTTGCCACTTAAAAAAATCAAAACCATGCCTGAAATAAGCGAAGTAGGCCTAGTCAAGAAAGGCCATCGATTGTCGATCATGCCAGTGAATGAGCAAGAGTTTTCGACCTTATTAGCGGCCGCAAGGTAATTCAGGCGCTATCAATTTAACATTGATTGTTTAGCGCCATTATATTTGGATGGGGTTGTGTTTCTTCAGGAAATGCAACGTACCAAGAATGTAAATTTTGAACGATTTGGAAGCCACACTTCTTATCGACAACACTGCCACGTACCACTTTTGATTTGTTGTTTCTCAATACAGTGAAAGTTCGTTGAGGTTTGTTAAGTGTTGAATATTTGCCTGTTAGATCACTCTGCAAAATGTGAATAGCGGTATTAAGCTGACTGCTCATCATTTGTTTTAGATCATCTTTATTGTCGTCAATGAATAATACTTGCTCAGCGTGTGACAAAGTAGGACTGAAAACCTGAATCATATTTTGATAACGAGGTTTTTTTGTCTCACCTTTTTCATTAGGTAACCACACCACTAGTTTTAGAATTAATTGATTCATTTTCTCGTTTGAGAAAAATATAGGTTTTAATCTCAAGGTGTCATTGCTCATTTCGTTAGCTTCAACGAATGAGGGTTGATTATTCCCAAGCAGACTATAAAGAGTAATATCATCAACTAAATTAATTAAGGGCAAAATTTTATCGTTAGCACGCTCTTGTTCTTCTTTTAACTTAGCGTTACGAGAAGAATTAACAAAAGCAGCATGTGCACCGACTTGCGCAAACATACCAACTAAACCAGCACCGCCTTGATAAAGTATATGAGTGGAGGCCGTTGAATCATCGCGATTATGTATACCTCTTAAATCAATTTTGTCACTTTGCTCAAAGCTAAACGTCAGTGCATGTTCTCTAAAAAAGGTTTCTCCAACAACATTGACATGTTTTGCGTAGTCATCTCTGTTGGGCGTGCTGCCACACCCAACCATGAGAAAAGCGATGATGGTAATTAAAAAGCGCACAAAATAGCTCTGTTATGAGTATTAAATGGCGTTTCTAATTCTGTTTTTAACGTTTTCTATTGCCTGATAATAAGATGTTGTCACGCTTGGAAACGTTGTTGGTTCATCCCATTCACCTTCGGGTTGAACCTTTTCATCGATCTCCAAATATTGAATGTAAGCATTTGAATTGAGATCTACAGCATATAGCAATCCAGCTAAATATCCCTGAGGGTCACCATTAGGGACGTAACTGCTAAAACTTCTATAAGCGCCGTGTCTATGAAGCTCTAAAACCACCAATATATCAACTTCTAAAGTGTCTTTAAGCGCTCTGAAGTCTTTTTTAGCAAATCCAAGTTCTCCTTTGAATTTACTTAATTTTGAAATCGGAACCGTCAACGCAACTTCTTTAATATTCGACGTTCTCGTTGAGTACTCGTCTAAAACAAGAGTGCGTATATTAATTAATTCTTGTTGATCAATTGCGCTTTCTAAATGCGAGTCTAATTTACTTGTCAATGAAGACGCAACACCGTAACAAAGCAAGCAACTTGCGCCATAAATATGAGTTGTCGCTTTATCTTCTGGCATTATATAAACATAACCAACTCTGGTTTCAGGTTGGGTGAATATATTACTCTCAATCTCAACCAGAGGTTGAGGCGTACTGCCACAAGCAGTAATAATTAACGTTAAAAAGACGATGAAGAAGCATTTTTTGGCATGACTGAAATGTAGCATGGCTAGTCCCTTAGTGATTTTTATTGTTATTTGGCACCTAACGTTACGCTTGGGTAAAACAAGTTGGTGTTTGGTGACTGTTATTTAGTATTTGAATAAAAAGCAGAAAGATACGATCCAATGATAACTTTACTACTCATTTTCTTTAATGGGAGTGTAAATTGATTGTATCTAATTGGCTACAACTTTTTGTGGGGTTGTAAAAAAAGAAAACACAAAGGTATTTTTGGACACGTGTTAATAGCGACTACTGATTTTCAGCAAATTGTGCAATAAACGTGTCAATATTCTGCTCTAGAACCGACAAGGGGACTGAGCCGTAAGCGAGCACGGCATCATGAAAGGCGCGTAAATCAAACTTGTCACCCAATGCTGTTTCGGCTTTTTTACGCAGGCGTTTAATGGTTAATTCACCGACTTTGTATGACAGTGCTTGGGCTGGCCAAGATATGTAACGATCCACTTCTGTCGTTACGTTATGTTCTGACAAAGCGGTGTTTTCTAGCATGTAATCAATTGCTTTTTGACGTGACCAACCTTGCATATGCATGCCCGTATCTACCACTAAACGACACGCGCGCCACATTTCGTAGCTTAAACGACCGAACTCTTCATAAGGAGTGGCATAAATTCCCACTTCTTTACCCAAGAATTCAGAATACAAACCCCAACCCTCACCAAAGGCTGAAATGTAGGTATAGCGACGCACTGGGGGCAAGTCTTGCATTTCACTGGCTAGTGATATCTGTAAATGGTGGCCTGGTACAGCTTCATGCAGCGTTAGCGCGGGTAGGGCGTACAAAGGACGTTTATCGAGTGCGTAGGTGTTTACCCAATAGTAACCCGGCTGGTCGTCTCTTGTGGGGGCAATATAACGCCCTGTGGTGTACTTAGGGGCAATATTATCCGGTACCGGAGCTACGCCGTAAGGTATGCGGGGTAAGGTATAGAAAAGTTGGGGGAGTTTGGCGTCAATGCGCTTTGCGATATAGGAAGCGCGCATTAACAATTCATCTGCGCTGGCGGCATAAAATTCAGGAGAGGTGCGTAAATGCTGAATGAATTGGTTGATGTCGCCGTCAAAATTAAGGGTGTCTAACACGCTTTGCATTTCACTGCGGATGCGTTTCACCTCTTGTAATCCGGTTTGATGAATGTCGGCTACATCTAGCGTGGTGCTAGTGTAATAGTTACTGCGGTTTTGATAAAACTCAGCGCCGTTTTGCCATGTACTGGCCGCAATATCTTGTTTCGCATTGGGAATGTACTCGCCTACTAAAAAGTCATAAAAACGCTGATAGGCTGGTAGCACACTTTGGTTAATGGCTAATTCGCCTTGAGTATATAAACTGGCTTGTACGCTGGGGCTAAAGCTTGAGTCAGCAAGGCGTTTAAAAGGGGCGAAAAATTGACTGTCATGTACATCGTTTGTTATGAACTTTTTAATCGTGTCATCAAATCCAGCGAGCACCGCTTTAGGCTGCACTCGGCCTGTCGCTATGCCTTTTTTCATCCATGCAATTTGCTGGTCAAAATAGCGGGGAAATTCAGCTAAGCGAGCGAGGTAATTACGATAGTCCTGTTCTGTCTTAAAAGGGGCGGATGCCGGCAAAAAGGCCAACGAGCTATAAAACCCTGATTCCGACGTGATCGGCATATAGTGCGCTTTATAGTGGTACAAATCGATGTCGTTTTCTAATTCACGCATTTGCATCAATTTATTGATTTGTTGCTGGTGGTTTAACTCGCTGTCGTCAATCTCTTTTAACCGAGTCAAAAATTGCTGGTTACGCTGTTCATTCGCTTTTAACGCTTCGGGGGAAAGGTCTTTCAGCTTATCGTTATAGCGGTTGTTTTGATAGCGCGTCGCCTTTATCGGATCAACAGATAGCTGGTATTGCCAAATTTGCTCCAAAAGGGCACTAAGTTTACGTGATTGAGAAGCCTCGCTCGCCCCGAAGGCTGCTTGCCCAAAGCAAAGGCTTAACATTAGCGCCGCGAGTATCAAACTGCGTTTATACATAGTGTTCCCTCGTTGTCTTGTGATTATTATTTGCCTACAGGGTATTTATTTTTTAGGGGTATAAATGGGATTTGGGAAAGCGGTTACCTTATCAGATAATTCACTGATTTTAGCTGTGCCTTGTTTTTTTACCTCATCGATACGCAAAACATTATGCATGGGAATATAAGTTGTGGTGACATCGGCAAATTCATCTTTGAGTTTTTCGTGGCTTGGATCCACCACAACGCTGGTGTGATTATCCCACACAAAATCACCTATTTCGATGAAACCAAATAAGCTGCCCTGACATAGCTCGCGCACATACAGCTCGTAACGTACGCCATTAGCGATAAATTGAATTCTAAAAAGAGAAGTATTGTTTGGCATAATATTGAGTCATTAAAGGTTAGAAATAGTGGTTTAAAATTAAAACTTTCAAAAAGGTGCTGCAGTCTACCCAGTCCTGGTCTTTTCGCCAAGTACTCGTAAATAAAGAGTGAGGCTGGACATGAGCAAAAAAGTACAGGTGAGCCGATAAAACCTTTCGTTGAGCGTACTTTGTTTTGTTTAGTGTTCGCTTTGCCGTACAATTTATCGAACAACAGAGCAACGGCTATTTTGCCCTCGCTGCTTGCCAATAGGTAAGTGGCTAGTCAATCTGTTAATAAAATAATATACACACAACGATAGAAAGGATTAATAATGCGCCGAATCATGTATTTAGGCATGCTCTCAGCTGGGCTTGTGCTTGCTGGTTGTCAATCAACTTCGCAAAACGCTAACGCTGACAAAAACGACTCACAAAGTGTTCATGCTGATGCTCAGCGAATCAAATCTCACTTACGTTTTTTGTCTGATGATTTACTTGAAGGGCGTGATACAGGCGCCCGTGGACACGAAATTGCCTCTTTGTATATAGCCTCGGAACTGGAAGGTTATGGCCTAACGCCGGCTGGTGATGACGGCAGCTTTTTACAGCGCGCACCTTTTCGCCAAGCTTCGCTTGATCAAGCCTCGCCGTCATTTGTACTTGAAACGGCTAAAGGCAAAGTAGAGTTAGCTTATCCTAAGCAATACATTACCAGTGCCAGCCCAGTTAGCGAACTGGCTAACGTGAAAGGCCAATTGGTCTTTGCTGGGTACGGTATAGTTGCCCCAGAGCTTGGCCATGATGATTACGCAGATTTAGACGTAAAAGGTAAAGTCGTGGTCGTACTTTCCGGCAAGCCAGCTTCTTTCCCTAGTGAAGAAGGTGCGCATTTTGGTTCTACCAATGAGAAGAAACGCCACGCTGCACAGCACGGTGCCATTGGTTATATTACGATCACAACACCCACCGCCGAAAAGGTTCGCCCTTATCAAAACCTATTAAACTATATTCATACCCCAACGGTGCGCTGGCTAGACAAAAATGGCCAACCTGCAAATGTTTATCCTGCGCTTA
Source organism: Paraglaciecola mesophila (assembly GCF_009906955.1). Taxonomy (GTDB): domain Bacteria; phylum Pseudomonadota; class Gammaproteobacteria; order Enterobacterales; family Alteromonadaceae; genus Paraglaciecola; species Paraglaciecola mesophila_A. Next base: position 2,949,139 of record NZ_CP047656.1, on the reverse strand, counting down.
AAAACAGTGCCTATTTGAGCAAAGAGGCCGCTGAATTATTATTTGCAAACGCAGATATGAATTTAGAGCAGATTTATCAATTACTCGAAGAAGATAAATCACCTAAAGGTTTCTCTTTGCCAGTCAGCATTGATTTTAGCAAGCGCAGCGAACATAAGACCATCAGCAGCCCTAACGTAGCCGCAATCTTAGAAGGTTCTGATCCAAGCCTTAAAAATGAATACATAGTGTACTCAGCGCATTCTGATCACATAGGTATTGCCAAAACAGTGAAGAAAGACAAGATCAACAACGGCGCCATGGATAATGCATCTGGTACGTCTGTGTTACTTGAAACTGCGCGCTTGTTTAGTCAAATGCCTGAGCGCCCCAAGCGTTCCATTTTGTTTGTCGCGGTCACGGCAGAGGAAAAGGGCTTACTTGGCTCAGACTATTTTGCACAAAACCCTACAGTGGCAAAAGACGCTATGGTCGCAAATGTTAATTTAGACATGCCTATTTTGACTTACGAATTTAACGACGTGATTGCCTTTGGTGCCGATCACAGTGATTTAAAAGAGTCTGTGAGTCTTGCAGCAGAGAAAATTGGTCTAACCCTAAGCCCTGATCCTTGGCCTGAGCAAGCGTTGTTTACGCGTTCTGATCACTACAGCTTTGTGAAACAAGGTGTGCCTTCTGTATTTTTAGTTCCAGGCTTGCAGTCGGCGGACCCGGCAGTTGATGGGAGCAAAAAATTCGGTGAATTCCTAGCGACTAATTATCACAAGCCAGGGGATGACTTTAATCAGCCTTTTAATTGGAAAGCCGCGACTAAATTCGCTGAAGTGAATTATTACATCGGCCTCACCTTAGCTAATCAAGAAGAGCGTTCGCGTTGGAATGAAGGCGACTTCTTTGGCGATACATTCTCTAACTAACAGCGTATAAGACGCGTTATCGTCTTATGTATTATCTGCGAATGAGTGCAAGCTGTTTAACTTGCACTCATTTTGCTTTGTGTAACCATAAACATGGTTGCACATGGTAAGGAACGCCCCTAACGCATTCAAATTCACAGTAAAAAATATCAGGGAGCCAATATGAAATTATCCATACTCGCCCTTTCAATTGCAGCATCTGTGACGCTAACGTCATGGAATGCGCACACCGCTCAAACTCAAGCTGCGAACTCTCAAACGGCCGAAGCATCTCAAACAGAATCACAACGGCTAGCTGCCTTTTTTGCTGATAACTTTCAGCAGCGCTTGCATCGCTCTCCGCAATTTCAAAGCTATTTAGGTTATAAGTGGGATTACGATAAGTGGGACAACATCAGCGAAACGTTTATTGAGCAAAGCAGCGAGCTTGCCAAGAAACAGTTAAAGCACTTGAAAAGCTTTGATGAAAGTCAGTTAAGCCAAGAAGAGAAAGTGAGCCTGGCATTAAATAAAGTGTCGCTTGAGCGTCAACTGGCCAACGATGAATTTCGTCATCATACTTATATTATGGACCAGTTCAGCGCCTATCACACCATGGTTCCTAGTTTTTTAATTAACGTGCATCGGGTCACTAACATAGACGATGCCCAAGCTTATATCAGCCGCTTGCAGAAGGTTAAAACCCTGTTTGCTCAAGTGATTGATCAGTTGCGTATTAGGCAAAAAATAGGCGTGTTCCCGCCGAAATGGTCATACGATCAAATGCTACAAGCGTCAAAAAATGTGATCTCTGGCGCACCTTTTGATAACAGTGATGATGCATCTAGCATCTGGCAAGACTTTCAAACCAAGGTGAGCAAGCTAGACATGACTGACAGCGAGCGTAAGACCTTGCTTGATGGTGCTAAAGAGGCACTTCTAACGTCAGTACAGCCAGCTTATGAGGCTTTGATTAACGAGCTGACTGTTCAGCGCGAACTATCCCCAGAAGGTGATGGTGTATGGCGATTACCGGATGGTGATAAGTGGTATGCAAATCGCCTAGCATGGTTTACCACAACAGATTTGACAGCCGATAAGGTACATAAAATCGGCTTAGAGAATGTTGAGCGTATCCATCAAGCCATGCGCAGTATCATGAAAAAGGTTAAATTTGATGGTGACTTGAACGAATTCTTCGAGTTTATGCGCAGCGACAAACAATTCTATTACCCGAATAACGATGTAGGACGCGATGCATACTTAGTTGAAGCCAAAGCGCTCATTGATACCATGCGTGACAAACTACCTGATTATTTCAGCTTAATACCCGAGGCTGACATGATTGTTAAACGGGTAGAGCCATTTCGCGAAAAATCAGCAGGCAAAGCATTTTATCAAAGCCCGGCGAAAGACGGCTCGCGCCCCGGAATCTACTACGCAAACCTGTATGACATGAATGACATGCCTACGTACCAAATGGAAGCCCTGGCTTATCATGAAGGTATACCAGGGCATCATATGCAGCGAGCTATCGCGCAAGAACTTGAAGGCATTCCTGAGTTTCAAAAATACAGTTCTTTTACCGCTTACACAGAAGGGTGGGGGCTGTATACAGAAGAGCTAGCCAAAGACATGGGGTTTTATCAAGACCCGTATTCTGATTTTGGGCGTTTAGCGATGGAACTATGGCGCGCTTGCCGTTTAGTCGTCGATACCGGTATTCATAGTAAAAAGTGGAGCCGCGAGCAAGCGATAAACTACTTAATTGAGAACACGCCAAACCCGGAGAATGACTCAGTTAAAGCCATTGAGCGTTACATTGCTATGCCAGGTCAAGCGACGGCCTATATGATAGGTAAATTGAAGATTATGGAATTACGTGAGTGGTCGAAGAAGGAATTGGGCGATGAGTTTGATATCCGCGCTTTTCATACTGTTGTGCTAAAAGACGGTCCAGTACCACTGAATATTCTTGAACAGAAAGTAAAAAAGTGGGTCGCGAGCGTGAAGTAATCTAATTGATATCCAGAGGGTAAAAACAAAAAGCCTGTTTAGCTGATACTAAACAGGCTTTTTAGTGTTTCAATATCAGATGGTTAGTTCAAAAAGAACTGAGCGCTGATTAATTGCCATTGATCGTTGAAGCCCTCAGTAGGGCGACGGGTAAACTTGCTGCGAATAAACTGATTAATTCGCCCGTCTACGTAGCAAATTAAGAAATTCGCAATGACTGCTTCTTCTGCGGGTAGAGATTTTCCTTCACGTAACTTTCTTTCTCTAAGTACTTGTTTTAATTGTGTTTCTAACCGTTCAAATAATTGCGAAATACGGTCTCTTAATCTGTCTTGTTCACCCATTAAGGCATCACCGTTTAAAATACGAGTGATCCCTGGGTTTTTCTCGGCAAAACCTAAAATCAAGCGAAGAATAAGCTGACACCGAGTTGTAGAATCTTTCTCTTCGTTGATAATTTTATTTATTCGTGAAAAAAGCGTTTCTTCAATGAACTCGATTAAGCCTTCAAACATACGCGCTTTACTGGGAAAGTGGCGGTACAGTGCTGCTTCTGACACGCCTACATGAGCTGCTAATTTCGCGGTTGTAATGCGTTGCCCTGGGTTGGTTTGCAGCATGCTGGCAAGTGCTTGTAATATTTGTGCACGGCGATTTATCTTTTTTGCTATAGCCATTTTCTATCCTAACGAGACCTCTATGTGCGTTATTACCTAACGAGCTAATCCTTGGTGTGTTTTATATTATTTTACTGCGTGGCGCTGTGCGACCAATGTCATTAACGAAATAGCCAATTGACTCTTATCGGCAACGCCAAGGTTTTTTCCACCATTATTCCAATAAACATTGAGCGCATTTTGTTCACTGTTAAAGCCTAAACCCGCTTGCGATACATCGTTTGCGGCGATCATATCGAGCTTTTTGCGCTTCAGTTTATCTTGGGCATAATGAGCCACATCTTGTGTTTCTGCGGCGAAGCCAACCGTGAAAGGGGGTTGAGCTAAATGGGCAACGTCGCTAAGAATATCAGGGTTTCTAGTAAAAGTAAGTGTTAACTCAGTATCGGACTTCTTAATTTTTTGCTCAGTTTTCTGCTGTGGTTTGTAGTCAGCTACGGCTGCGCAGCCAATGAATATGTCGCAATTTGGCTGCATAATATCGCCAGCTGTATCGGACTGTGTCGCGCCCACTGCTTTCATTACCGCACGATGCATTTGCTCTGCGCTGACCACGTTGACCAAATCCACACCCGCTGGGCAAGGTAAATTAACCGGCCCTGATATTAGAGTGACTTTTGCTCCTAAGGCTACAGAAGCGCTTGCCAGTGCATAACCCATTTTCCCGGAACTGTGGTTACTGATAAAACGCACAGGATCGATTTCTTCCCGGGTAGGCCCTGCTGTAATAACAATATGCCTGCCTGCAAGTAAAGACTCTATTGAACTTTGGGCTAACATATCGGCTATTTCGAGCGGCTCTAACATACGACCTAAACCGACATCGCCACAAGCTTGTTCACCTGGCGCGGGACCTAGTATGTTGACGCCTCTTTGCTGCAGTACATCTAGGTTAGCTTGTGTCGCTTTGGCATGCCACATCTGTTGGTTCATTGCAGGTGCAATGTAAATGGGGGCGCTGGTGGCCAAGCACAAAGTCGATAATAAATCATCCGCCAAACCGTGAGCTAATTTGGCCATGAAGTTTGCTGTCGTGGGCGCAATAAGCACCTTGTCTGCCCATTTAGCTAATTCTATATGTCCCATTGCGGCTTCTGCATTACGGTCTAGTAAATCGTCACCAACTGGATGGCCAGATACAGCCTGTAAGGTTAAGGGGCTAACAAATTCAGCAGCAGATGCACTCATCACGCAGCGCACCTGAGCTCCATGAGCAGTAAGTTTTCTGACTAAATCTGGGGTTTTATAGGCTGCTATACCACCTGTAATACCAAGCAGTATCTTTTTTTGGGCTAATTGCATAGGGCTCATTTTACTATATTACTCATTTTATGGGGCCATTATTGGCTGGAATAGACCGCTTTTGCTAGGCTTAATTTTCACTTATTTCGCATTTTGTGCGTGAGGTTGGCGCAAAATAGAAACGTTTAACAAGACAGGGACGTATGAAAATAACCCAGTGGCCAGCCCACGAAAGACCAAGAGAAAAGTTACTTACCCAGGGACCTAATGCGTTGTCTGACGCTGAGTTGCTGGCAATATTTTTGCGAACTGGCATTAAGGGGCTCAGTGCGGTTGATTTGGCGCGCAATCTTTTAAATACCTTTGGTTCACTGCGTGGCTTGATAAGCGCAAGTCAGCAAGATTTCTGTTTAGCTAAGGGGTTGGGTGAAGCGAAATTTGTGCAGCTACAAGCATCGATTGAGTTAAGCCAACGCTTCTTCGCTGAGCAGTTGCAACGTGAAACGGTATTTAATAGCGCTCAACAAACCAAACATTTTTTGATATCGCAATTACGTGACGAACCCAATGAAGTCTTCGGGATGCTGTTGCTTGATAGTCAGCATCAGCTGATCAAATTCAGAAAAATGTTCTTTGGGACCATAGATAGTGCATCGGTGTACCCTAGGGTGTTAGTGAAACAAGCCTTAGAGGACAACGCGGCTGCGGTAATTTTAACTCACAACCATCCTTCAGGCGTAGCTGAGCCAAGCCAAGCGGATGAGCATATTACAGCACGTATCATAAGCGCCATGGGCTTACTAGACATTAAAGTGCTTGACCATCTTGTGGTGGGGGACGGCGTCGCTGTTTCGTTCGCCGAAAGGGGGTTAATTTAATCTCGCTGTAGTGGCGGGGAATTACCACAAAAGTGTCATGTGACGGTCATGAGATTGTCAAAAAAACAAGCTTAGATGTCAGGAGAAATCCTATCATCTAAAGCGGTTTTACCATGAAAATATCTGTCATTTTTACTACCTACAATTCACCTGTTTGGCTCGAAAAAGTGTTGTGGGGATTTCAATATCAAACCGATAAAAACTTTGAGTTGATAATTGCAGATGATGGGTCAACGGCAGAAACAAAAGCCTGTATTGACCGTTTCTCTCAAAGCTCAGACTTAAACATCAAGCATGTTTGGCAAGAGGACGAAGGGTTTCAAAAGTCGCGCATTATGAATAAAGCGTTGCTCGTCAGCACATGTGATTATGTGCTGTTTACCGATGGAGATTGTATTCCTCGTCGAGATTTCGTCGCTGTGCATAAAGCGCACGCCCGCCCGGGTAAATTTTTGTCGGGTGGTTATTTTAAACTCCCGCAGCCAACCAGCGATCTAATTAGTCAGCAACATATTGCATCGGGCCAAGCGTTTGAGCGAGGTTGGTTGGTAAAAAATGGGGTTAAACGTAATCGAAAACTCGGGAAATTAACCACCTTGCAATGGAAGCGAGCCTTATTAAACTCAGTCACCCCTGCTAAACCCACTTGGAATGGTCATAATGCATCTGGGTGGCGCGAAGATATTTTTGCCGTAAATGGTTTTGATGAGCGAATGCAGTATGGTGGGCAGGATAGGGAGCTCGGTGAGCGCTTGGTAAATCGAGGTGTACATGGTATTCAAATTCGCTATTCCGCGGCCTGCCTGCATTTAGAACATGATCACAGTTATGTTAGGCCCGAAATGATCGCTAAAAATAGGGCGATTCGTGCGACCACGAAATCCAGTAAATTGACTCGTACTGCTCATGGCATAATAAAAGACTAGGGTTTTTCTCAGTTAATCGTTGAATTAAATTGCTGTTTGCTGTATAAAATGCGCCCTCTTGTTGATAGCTAAAGCTGGCACGCGTATTTGCATGCTTGTCGGAGCTAAGTATTTTTAGAATTGTTTGGAGACAAATACGATGTCCAAAGTATGTATAGTGACAGGCAAGCGTCCAGCGGTAGGTAACAACCGTTCACACGCTAAAAACTCGACTCGTCGTCGTTTTTTGCCAAATCTACAAACCCACCGTTTTTGGGTTGAAAGCGAAAACCGTTTCGTTAAATTGCGTTTATCTGCTAAAGGTATGCGTATTATTGATAAAAAAGGTATTGATTCAGTATTGACTGATATCCGTGCCAATGGCGTAAAAATTTAAGGAACACAGATTATGCGTGATAAAATCAAGTTAGTGTCTTCTGCTGGTACCGGTTTTTACTACACCACAGATAAAAACAAACGTAACATGCCTGGCAAAATGGAGATCAAAAAGTTTGATCCTAAAGTACGTCAGCACGTTTTGTTTAAAGAAGCCAAAATTAAGTAATTAATACTTGTTTTGTCTCCCGAAAGACCCGGCTTATGTCGGGTTTTTTGCGTTATATTTCTACGATTAAAACGATCAATTAGACTGTTTTGTGTTGTGCATTACATGACATAATCAGCAGATGACACCGCTACTTTACTTTATTTCATCATGATCCGACTCACCTCTCGCGCTTGGAATAACGTCCTGATTATTTCCATGTTGTTGCTTATCTTATTGTTTAATCTAAGCGGTAATCTCTTTTCAAATGACAGCACTACTGATGATGCTATTGACGTGCTGATCCCGCATGATGCCATGCTTACTAGCATTGTTACCCATGCTTATACAATTGAGCGCGTGGGCAGAGGCTGGCGCTTTGTACCGCCATCAAAGGACTTAGTTAGCACAGAAAGGCAAGTCACGCGTGAGAATCTACCCGTTATTGACAATCAGACCCTTACAGACGTGGTTATAGCGTGGCAAAACGCAGAACTTGCCCCCATTGGCAACGCAACGCTGACAGGAGCCACACCGGTAAATCTTTGGCTAGCGGGAGAAAGTGCGCCTAGGCACTATCTGTTTTTTCAGGTAGGGGAAGATATGCTTGTACAATACCCAACCCAAGGTGCTCAGTTATATAAAATTACCAATATGACCTGGTCACAGCTCTTTTTAACGGATATCCCAAATGCCTGAATTACCAGAAGTTGAAGTCAGCCGATTAGGCATTAGCCCTCATTTACTTGGCCAGAAAATTAAGCAGGTCGTTGTGCGCCACAAGCAATTACGCTGGTTGGTGCCTGATGAAGTGCATCTAGCCGAAGGGTTGCGGGTCAATGATGTGCGCCGCCGAGCTAAATACTTATTTATCGATACGGATGCAGGCAGCATTATCTTGCACTTAGGCATGTCGGGTAAGTTGCGGATTGTGAACAGTGATACCCCCGTTATCAAGCATGATCATCTTGATGTCGTATTAAGTAACTGTGTGTGCCTGCGTTTTAACGACGCGCGCCGCTTTGGTGCTTGTTTGTGGCAAGATGCCAGTGAACCAGAGATAGGTATGATTGCCGCCCTTGGTCCTGAGCCTTTAACTGCGGACTTTGATGGGCAGCGTCTATATGATCTTTCCCGCACCAAGAGTGTGGCAGTAAAGAACTTTATTATGGATAACAAAGTGGTCGTTGGAGTTGGAAATATATACGCTAATGAAGCGTTATTTATCGCCGGCATAGACCCTAGAAAATCAGCCAAAAAAGTCAGCAAAAAAGCGTACTTGGCGCTCGGTAATATTATTAAAGAAGTCTTGGCTAAAGCCATAGAGCAGGGGGGTACAACCTTAAAGGACTTTACCCAAGCCGATGGCAACCCCGGATACTTTGCTCAGCACCTGCGCGTGTATGGGCGCAAAGGTAAAGCATGTGAAGTCTGTGGTAGTGACATTCAATCAGTAACGCTAGGGCAGCGTAATACTTTCTTTTGTGAGCAGTGCCAAACCTAATAGCCTTAAGCTTGGCGACTGAGCCCTTATCTGCCCCAATACCCCAGTTTCTTACGCATTTTAATACTGCGGATTAAGTTAAAAGGTTTTCTTTTCAGCTTAGGGGGATTAGTGAGCATGTCTTGGGTGGCATCTATTATACGTGCGCTTGACTGCCCATCTGTGTAGGGATGCGTTTGCGCTGCGTAGTCGTCTAATTTATCCATCAATTCTGCAGGTCTTGTTAATGCGTATTCAATGCTTTTCTCAAGATCCTCAGGGTCAGTTACATTAATAAAGTGCGGCTTAGGGTATTCGTTTTTCATTGTTACGACTGGCTTATTCAGCATCAAGAACTCAACCAACATGGATGAATTATCTCCCAGCATTAAATCAGCCTCTAACATCAATGGCATGGCATTGTCGGTTTCGATAAAGGTTAAATTATCGTGCTGGGCTGCTTTGTAGGCATCTACAGTACTTTGTGCCATTTTGGGGTGAAAGGTCACTAACCAACGCCATTTGGTATCTTGAGATAAGCGCTTTATGGTTGGCAATAATGCTGCAGCTTGAGACATTCTAGGGGAAAAGGTTGATGAAAAAAGCACCACAGGGCGCGAGTCTTTTTTATCGATTCGAGGAGGGTTATTGAAAAACGGATCCATTTTACAGAAACCAGTTTCTACGACTTTGAAAAACTGATGTTTCTGCTCCAGTAATTTGAACGTGTCGGTCATTGATGGTCCGTGAGTACAATACAAATCGAAGCAATCACGAATGATAAATGAATAATTTAAACCATCTTTCTTACGGGTTTTAAAACCGATAAAACCGTGACGTACACACACCTTTAAACCTGGAATAAATGAAGGCACCATATTGCCAGGAACAAATACCGCAACGGGTTGATAATTGATGACAGCCTGCACATTAGGTAATTGGGTTTCTTGTGGCTGAAAATAGGCTTTGTTGACATTGTTACCTTCTACAAACCAAGCGACAGTGTCGCCTCTTTGGTGTATCTCATCTTGTAACGGGCGCAGTATTTGAAATGAGTAATTTTCAGATATGTAAAAAAGGTAGTGTTTTGCCATGTTTTCTCAGTTGTTTCCTTGGTCACGCGCTCAAGTATGGTAAGCGCGAAGCGGTGTAGAGCGTTAGTGTGGTAAGTTATTGCTGAAGCTTCTCTTTCAGTGCAGCTTGAACCGCAGGGTGACAAAACTGATCGACTTTCCCTCGATGCAGGGCGACTTCTTTCACCAGTGTTGATGAGATAAAAGAGTTTTCTTCTGCTGGTGTTAAGAAAATACTTTCTAAATTAGGGTTTAACCGACGATTCATGTTGGCTAACTGAAATTCATACTCAAAATCAGATACTGCGCGTAAGCCGCGAATTAGCACAGTAGCGCCTTGGCTGTCTGCAAAATCAGCGAGCAAACCTTCGAAGCCTATTACTTCTACATTAGGTAAGTGCGCTGTCACTTTTTTTATTAGTTCAACCCGTTCCTGCAAGCTAAACAAGGGTTTTTTACTTGGGTTTGCTGCTATGCCAACAATGACGTGGGCAAACATATTGGCTGCGCGCTCGATTAAATCCGCATGACCATTAGTAATCGGATCAAATGTGCCCGGGTAGACAGCTTTAGTGTGCATAATTTTATACCTTATCAATATGGCCGCTTTTGCCGCCTCGTTAAATGCTTACCAGCGGTAAAATGCACTTACTCGTTTAAATTGTTCACCAAAACGGTCTTCGCCTACATCAAGATCAAGGCCCCAGAAACCGTATTGTGTTGCGTAGCTATAGCGAACTGTTAGCTCTTTAAATGCTTGTTGTGCGTTGGAATTAGAATCGCCGTCTGCACTTCTTAGTGTCACATCGATAACCTGATCAGATGCGAATCTCCAATTCATATTCAAAGAATGTGTTGTTTTTTGTACTTGCTCTTGCAAGGAGAAAATATCTCCTGCCCAGTGACCAAGCGATTGTCCTTCATTGGTATAACCTGCGGTATAAAACTCGGACTGGTAGAAAAGTTCGTCTAATCGAGCGAATTCATAACGTAAGGATATGTTGTTGGTTACCATAGGGAAATAGACTCCAAACGCAAGTGCTTTGTCATCTGTTTCTTGCTCGTTAACCTCTGGAGCATGGTCAAAAGCGAGCTCACCGTACACAGATACAGGAAACGCAAAAGGCAGGTTTATCTTGCTAGAGATAGCTGTTTTTTGGTCACTGGCAAGCGCTTGTGGATTAAGGCTAGGAGATATGTCTTCACCAGAGGGGCTAAGTAGATCCTGAAATGCATCGCCAAGACTTAAGTTGTTATTAGTTCCAGCATATTTTAGTGTGCGGCTGTAGCCTATGGTCCAAGCTTCAACAGGGGATACACTGAGGTGCACCCCCAACAAGTTGGGTTCGCCATTAAAAAGCTCACCTTGTTGGCTAATGCCTAAGGTGTCATCGAGCTTCGCGTAAAACACTTCATAGCGAATATCCCAGTCGGTGATAGGGGTAGCATTGCTAACCGTAACGGACACGCTAGGTTTAGCATTGGTACTGCTAAGTAGCGCTGAATCCTGCATAGGCGAGAACCAGTGCTCTCGATAGCCTGCTTCGATTTGCGCATATTCATACCCGAAGGCAACATGGGTGTTATATAAAACGGCATCTTCGCCATCGGCATATACAGCACCACCAGCCACGTATGCATAGGGCGAGATAAAGGCTACTCCAGAAGCTGAAACCTGATAGCTCGAGTCGCGCCTGATACCTCTTTGATTCGGTATCGGGCTACTTTCGTCCTCACCTACAGACACCGATGCACTAACATGGGTCAAGGCTAATGTGTCTTTAAATCGTGCTAAGTAAGCATCTACAGAGCGATGAAGTTCAGGAAAGCGCGTCGCAATTAATTCGTTTCGGCGCATAACATCGGCCGCTTTATAGGGTTTGGTAAGAGGGGCGCCAGGTGTGAGTGCCATTACCTTCTCTATTTGAGATTCAATTTCGGGGGAAATTTGCAGAGGAAGATAGGGTGATAGACCCTTCGCCCATCCCTGTGACGCGATCAGCAAACAGCCGAGTATCCAATAACGTGACATCTATTTATTCAATCCTAATCGGCGAGTGTCAAAAAATCGAGTGTAACAATTCAAGGTTAGATTGTAATCTGCTTTGTAATGACTATTCATCATATCAATTCGCAGCACAGTAGCAGCGTAACGTCACTACGCTGGTTCGCCGTATGCAGTTAATAATGTCTGCCAGTTTTGCTCATTGAAGTAAAAGGTCTGTTGCTTGTTTTGTTCTTTGTGTAGTGAGCGCAGTAGGCGATCTAAATTTGCCATCTTCCAATTATTACTGGCGTGAATGGCACATTTATCGAAATCGATAAGCCAAATTTTCCCTTCATCGTCGAGCATAACGTTGTGAATATTTAAGTCATGGTGGTAAACATTGTGGTCGTGGAATTGTCGAATACAGGCTCCTATGGCCTGCCATGTAGTATCCGGTTGGGGGGCATCACACAAAAAACTGAACATGTCACGACTGTTAGGAATACGTTTGATGATGATATCCCCTTTGTACATCACGTTATGTCGTGTAACTTGAGCTGCAATGGGTTCAGGTACCGGTAACCCAAGACGATGCATTTGTTCAAGAAGGGTAAATTCCCGCCACGCCCTAGTGCGTGACAGCCCTCTGTAAAAGTAACTGTCTTTGATCAATTTACCGATTAAGCCCCCGCGGCGATAATGACGTAATACGTATTCATTCCCGCTATGTTCAAAAAAATACGTAGTGCCACGGCCTGTGGCGCTGCCAGTGAGTTGTTGTTTTGCTCGCCAATATTGACCATCAAAAATATCTAAATCAGGGGCTGCGAATATTTCAGCATCAAATATAATGGTGCTGCGATCTGTCGATGTTTGCTGAATGTTTGGCATTTAACCCAAAGTGCGTTGCAAAATTTGGCATAGTGTATACCTGTATCACCCTTGAATGCGAGCTTATGCACTAAGTGGCAGTACAACCCGTGTAATGAATAATATTAACCAAGTGAGTAAGCATTAACTATGGAGCATGATGTGACGAAAATTAATAAGCAAGATGAAGTTGAGTTGATTCTGGGAAATTCGAATTCAAATTTTTCAGGTGTAACCTCAACCATGTTGCAGGTCATGTCCTATCAACAAAAGTTGATTAATTTGCGTGTCATGGGGAAGCATTATTTACCTGACCCAAGCCAAGCGATGACTTTTTGGCAGGTAGTCAAAATGTGCCGCAAGCCATTAAGCAACGGGAAGTACCGTATTTTTCACGCTCGCCGAGTGGATGAAATGATCCAAGCTGTGCTGCTTAAATATGTATTTGGCGCCAAAATCAAAATGGTGTTTAGTTCTGCAGCGCAGCGTTATCGCTCAGGCTCTACCTTATGGCTTACGCGGCAGATGGATGCTGTCGTCGCCATTAGTAAGTCATCGGCTAAATACTTGGCTGATCCGCCAGATGCTATTATTCCCCACGGTATTCAAATTGAAAACTTCGCTCCCGCGAGCAATAAAGCGCAAGCTTGGCAAGAGTTGGGGTACGGCGGTAAGTACGGCATTGGTATTTTAGGCCGTGTCCGTAAACAAAAAGGGGTTCATCTGTTTGTAGATGCGTGTATTGAAGTATTGCCTAAATATCCTGATTACACCGCTGTTGTGGTGGGCGCTATTTCTTCTAGTCACCAAGAGTTTGTAGACGAACTCAAAGCAAAAATTGATAAGGCGGGCCTGAGCGAACGGATTATTTTTACTGGTGAATTGCCATTTGAGCGTATTCCACCGATTTTTAGTGCGTTATCTATGGTGTCTGCCTTGAGTGATAACGAAGGGTTCGGTCTGACTGTGCTTGAAGCCATGAGTTGCAGTGCTGCTGTATTAGCAACCCAAGCTGGTGCATGGGAAGAAATTATCCGTGAAGACGTTGACGGCCATGTCGTGCCTGTCAATGACCTGCCAGCAGTGACGGCTAAAATGGACTCGCTATTATCTGATCCTGACGTGTTAAAGGAAAAAGGTTTGGCAGGACGCGAACGGGTGTTAGCGCATTACACGGTAGAGCGTGAAGCGACAGCCTTGATCGATTTGTTTAGAAGCTTGCAGTAAAGCTCATTTTGCGGTTTTAGCTAAAACCTAACGCCTCTAAGGTGGCGTACACAGCGCCACTGTTTTCTTGTAAAACCTGTTTTCCGGCTTGCCCTGCGCGTGTTCGAGACGCATCATCATCTAACCATTGCAATACATTGCAACTGACTTGCTGTGCATTATTTACTTCAAATAATGCGCCGCCATCCCTAAGTACTTGGCATATAGCTGGATTGTTATAGCGATAAGGTCCCATTAAAATTGGCACGGCAAATGCGGCTGGTTCCAGCGCATTGTGTCCTCCCCTATCAGCAATGCTGCCCCCGACAAAGGCGATCGTTGCCAGTGCATATAAGGCCTGTAGTTTGCCCATTTCATCGACTAACAAAATTTGCGTGTTTTCGTCACATGGGATTTGATCAGAGCTGCGCATGCAGCGTAAACCACTTGACTGGCAAATTTGATAAACCTCGTCAAAGCGCTGGGGATGACGAGGTACAATGATAAGGAGCGTTTTAGGATACTGTTGAAGCACGGTTTTATGTGCTTCTAGCAGGACCGATTCTTCCGGAGCATGAGAACTACCCGCAACAACTATGGCTCGGCCAGCAATATTAAACATTTGAGCAAACTCACTCGCTAGCTGGTGGACGTCAGGGAGAACCGTTTGTTCAAACTTAATATTATTGGTCAGTAGTAATGTTTGTTTTGGGGTGCGAAGTTGTTGATAGTTTTTGAAATCGCGCTCACCTTGCGCACAAATTTTATACAGTTTGTGTAGCATTGGGTTAAAAAGTGCTGAAATTTTTGCGTAGCTACGCATAGAGTTACTGGTCATACGCGCATTAATTACTGATACAGGGACCCCCTTACGCCAACATTGGTCAATCATATTTGGCCAAAGTTCCACTTCGGTAATGATGACGTGAGCAGGCGCTGCTTGCTTGAGTAAACGACTCATCATCCAGGGTAAATCTAACGGTAAATAGCAGTGAGTTACTGTGTCTTTAAACAAACTAGTCACTTGTTTAGCACCTGTAGCCGTGGTGGTTGTAATGGTCACAGGGATAGAAGGATGAAGCTGGCGAATAGCGTTTATTACGTTCGCTGCCGCAACCACTTCTCCTACTGATACACAGTGAAATAGTAACCCGCCCGTTTCAGCTGTACGCAAGTTCACACCGAATCGCTGAATTCGAGCCCCTGGGGAGGTGGTTTTTTTAGTGAAGTATTGAAAACAAAAATGTAAAAACACAAAGGGTAACAAAATACTCAGTAGCAAGGTGTAAGCCCATAGGCTTAAAATTTCGTTTGTATTGGGAGTGAAACTGGACGTCATCTTATTACCATCAAATAGGTTCAGCTGGCATTTTAACAGTATTTCGTTGATTTTCGACTAAGCTTGAGAGCATTGAAGTACGTGCAATACCTTGAATAGGATAAAAAATTTCCTGTAATAAAAGGCAATAACAAGTAATACTTACTCTGAAACTTATTCAAATTACAAGGAGTTGTGCGTTCAGTTGTTTTTTGACTCACAGAAAATGGTATTTAATTAGGAGTATTTTTTGCTGAATATTCACCGCATCGGCTGTCGCCTGTTGCTCGCTCTAGTGATGCTATTTGGGGTACACCATACTTACGCTGATCAAGCTAAAGTACGCGTAATTGTGAACGATAACGTCAGTGTCAACTCTTTAAGTGAGAGCCGTGTGCGTTGGATTTTTTCAATGCGCCAAACAACCTGGGAAGATGGCTCAGCAATTAAAGTGTATGTATTGCACGAGCAAGACCCTGTTCATCAGCACTTTTGCAAAAATGTGCTCGGCATGTTTCCTTATCAACTAGAAAGAATGTGGAATAAATTGGCCTATTCAGGGTTAGGAGAGAAACCGATTTTGGTGAATGATAGCCAAGATATGATCAATATGGTGAGTCAAGAGCCTGGTGCTATTGGTTATGTCATTTCAGGTTCGATACCGCCTGGTATGCGCGAATTAAAAATTAGTAAAGAGGGGTAAGATGATGCAAAAAAACGTGTTACTTCTCTTATTCCTCATTAGTTTGACACTTCCAGGGGTTGCCCGTGCCGGCGACCTTGTGTGGCACGGGTTTGGTGCCCAGGGTGTCATTCAGTCTAGCGATAGCAATTATATTAATGATGACGGTGAGGTGTCGTACCGATTAACCGAAGTAGGCCTGAACACCTCGTATCGTATCAATCAAAAATTACGGGTGTCAGCTCAAGGGATATACATCAATGGCGGTAATCGCTTTGATGAAGGAGTGCGCATCGATTATTTGTTTCTTGATTATCAAGTGCTTAACTCGCAGCGCTGGAACATCAACGCTCACTTTGGCCGGTACAAGAATTATCATTGGTTATATTCCGCCACCCGAGACGTGCCGCATACTATGCCCTCAATAGTGCTCCCTCAATCATCCTACTTTGATGCGTTTCGCAATGCATCCTTGGGCAGCGATGGTATTTCTCTGATCGCTCAGCACCATAATTCTCTTGGTGAATGGGATATTCGTTGGAGCTATGGCAACACCCAAATCAAGCAAGAACAAACTGAAAACTTAATGTCAGGGTTGGCGACGGGTAAACTTAAGCATGATTTTGATACGCAGTTTAGCGTTTTATTTAGTCCTTTAGGGACTGGGTTATCAATAGGTGGAAGTATGCTAAGAACAGATTTTAGCTACAACGCTGGTGACAACGATATTTTTGCGGATGGGGAAGTCGCCCTAGAACGATTTATGCTTAGCCTGTCGTACAGTGCTGAATATTGGGATATTAACGCCGAAGCTATGCGTGAAAAGAGTGATTTCCAAGGTTTTTTCTCCAATCAGCGTGATGCAGATGCCGTCGCTGAAGGCGTGTATGTGCAAGGCCGATTATTTGTCCACCCTGATGTAACCTTACTTGCCCGATTTGACACCTTCGATGCTGATAACCGCGATAGAAACGGTACTCGATATCACCAAGCAAGTGGTGGGGCTATTCCAGCCTATTTTGCTTTTCGCGATCAACTTACACTGGGTGCGTCTTGGGATTTTGCCAACAACTGGCGAGTTCGAGGCGAGTTTCATAAAGTGAAAGGGCGTGCGCGTTTAGCACCTGTTTTTATTCCTAATACTGTGGCCAATGATTCCAAGTATTGGGATATTTGGGCGCTGCAAATTATTTATTGGTTTTAACGATGCGTATATTTGTTAGCTTGCCATGGAAGATCATGGGTCTGCTGATCGGTTTTTTATTGATTGCCAGTGTCCTTTTGACATTCATCTGGATTGACAAAAATAACCAAGATTATTTAAGTCAGCACCAAGCGCTGCATGATAGAGATTTAAGTCAAATGCATCTTATTCGAGAGATGCTTAGTAGTCGGATTGAGCTGTGGTTTGAATCGTTTATTCATTTGCATGAAGATATCACAGATAACCCGCAGGCAACCGCTGAGTTTATTCGCGAGGAATTTGACTATTTACAGCTAAATTGGCAAGTGAATAATCTCTGGTTATTTAACCATCAGCAAGGCGTAATATTCGCAAACCATCAGCATGTGCCTGATTATGTGAAGGCCAGTGTTCAGCAAACCCTAGTTAGTCAATCCTCTGTCACCAATATTTTGTGTAAACAATCATGCTTTCATTTGATTAGTATGCCTATTCTATCTGCCAGTGGCGAGCTTCTGGTGTTGACCGCCACTACATCTTTACTGGAAATGATGGCTGCTCTGAATCGTTCTACATTGGCTGAATTAGCGTTAGTGGCGAGTGATAAAACCTCCACCGCTACTGCGCTTCGTGACTCTCAAATACAGCCACCGATTTCCTACATTAAGCGACAAGAACTTAGCGCATTACTCAAGTTAATCCCTGAAACAGTCACACTTGATACGGTGTTGGACAAAGGGTATCGCTTAGTCATGGGTCAACAAGCGTACTTAATCAATTTATTGCCTGTTGATGACACTCAAGCTGACAGTGCTTATCTATTGACTGTGCACGATATCAGTGATGAGTGGGCCAGACACGAAAGTTATCAAAACGGAGTGATTATAATCTCTGCCATCACAGTTATATTGTGCATTTTAACCTTTTTTGTCATGGCGGAGCGCTTGCGTAGGCGCTTGCTCATCGTTGCGAAACGTTTACCGTTATTAGCACAAAAAAAATATGACGAGTTTAATACCTTACAGTTTACACGTAGTCGACTGTTTTTAGATGAGATAGATGACGTACAACATTCGACTAATTTGTTGGGTGAACAGTTAGAATCCATGGATGGAAAAATAGAACAGAACACGCGTGAATTGGAAAACATCGCCATGTATGACCGACTCACGGGACTGCCCAATCGCAACATGCTTAACTTTGTGTTGCGAAAAAAAATTGCGGCTTTATCGCGCACACCAGGGCCACTTGTGGTTATTTTATTAGACTTTGATAACTTCCGTAAAATCAATGATAGCTACGGTCATGGAATTGGAGACGAATTTTTAATCGCGGCCGCCGAGCGATTACGCAGTAATTTGCGAGAGTCAGACGTGGTCAGCCGTTTTGGTGGAGATGAGTTTGTCATCGTGTTGCAGGAAATCGATGAGGTCAGTAATGGCATTACCTTAGCGGAAAAGTTAGTTGCTAAGTTTCGCGAGTCAGTGGAAATAGGTGCTCAGCGCTTTTACACATCAGTAAGTTTAGGGATCACTTCATGCGATGGGCAAAATGTCACGGTAGATGACTTAGTGCGCCAAGCTGATATTGCGATGTATGCGTCGAAAGATGCTGGTGGTGACCGTTACACCTTGTTCAATGAGGGAATGAGCACCCAAGTAATGCGACATATTGAGATCGAGCATGATGTTCGAGATGCGCTGTTGCAAGAGCAGTTTAAATTCGCATTACAAGCACAAATTGATATTAATACAGGCAAACTGGTTGGATTCGAGGCGCTAATTCGCTGGCTTCACCCGAAAAGTGGTTACATTATGCCAGACGAATTTATCCCTATTATGGAAAATTCAGAGAGCATGATTACCCTAGGTTATTGGGGGATCAAGCGTGCGTTTAGTATTTTGGCTCACCTAGAGAGCCTGGGGATGAGCGGCTATCGCATTGCGGTAAATTTGTCTGCTAGCCAGTTTTTAGATCCAAATCTCATCAACTTTATGCGTGAGCAATTAGCGCTAAGTGAACAGGGAGCTGACCAAATTGAGCTAGAGTTGACGGAACGTACTGTTGTTGCCGACATCGAACAAACCAAGGGCATCATGCATCAACTAAAAGCCCTTGGCTTTAGCTTTTCCATTGATGATTTTGGTACTGGCTATTCGTCACTCGCGTATTTATCCCAATTGCCCGTGGATATCATTAAAATCGATCGAAGCTTTATCGCTGGCATGGAAAACAGTAGTGCAGATAAACAAATTGTAAAATCCACTGTTGCCATGGTTCGAAAGCTAGGAATGAAGGTTGTTGCAGAAGGTGTTGAAACCGAGCAACAGCTAAGCACCTTAAGTACCATGCGTTGCGATATAGCTCAAGGCTACTATATTTCCAAGCCAGTACTTGAAGAAGAACTTTACCCTGCATTACCCAGCAAACTTGATGACGGAGTGTGGAAGCGTTTCGAATTGTCATTTTAACCTCCAAGTAATGTAAAACAACAATGACGTTTTCTGCAATCCTTTGTGGCATCAATTGAATTGATTATTCGCGTCACACCCTGATTATGCTTTAATATTCGCGCATCTTATTATTCTTCGAGGACAGTTCATGAAACAAGCTTTCTATGATCGATTAGCACAACAGCTTAGCGATACTAAGGCGCAAGGTCTTTACAAAACAGAGCGGGTTATTCAGTCGCAACAAAGTGCCGATATTCAAGTGAGTGATAACCAGCAAGTACTGAACTTTTGCGCCAATAATTACCTTGGATTGGCAAATAACCCAGAGCTGATCAAGGCGGCAAAAGAAGGTTTAGACAGTCATGGATTTGGAATGGCCTCGGTACGTTTTATTTGCGGCACGCAAGATATACACAAAGCGCTAGAAGATAAAATTAGCACCTTTTTAGGTATGCAGGACACTATTTTATATCCCTCATGTTTTGATGCAAATGGAGGGTTATTTGAAACTATTTTAGGTCCAAACGACGCCATTATTTCTGATGCACTTAATCATGCCAGCATCATTGATGGTGTGCGTTTGTGTAAGGCAAAACGCTACCGTTATGCCAATAATGATATGCAAGCCTTGGCGGCTCAACTCGAGCAAGCCAAGAGCGAAGGTGCGCAAACCATAGTGATCGCAACCGACGGCGTGTTTTCTATGGATGGCGTTATCGCCGATCTAGCTGGTATTTGTGATCTAGCCGATCAATATGGCGCTCTAGTGATGGTCGATGACTGTCATGCCACTGGCTTTGTGGGAGAGCAAGGGCGAGGCAGTCATGAGTACTGTGACGTGATGGGCCGTGTCGACATTATTACTGGTACGTTAGGCAAAGCCCTAGGTGGTGCTTCGGGTGGCTACACGTCGGGTAAAAAAGAGGTGGTCGAATGGTTACGTCAACGCTCTCGTCCGTATTTGTTTTCGAACTCTGTTGCGCCGCCTATTGTTTCAGCATCACTTAAAGTGTTTGATATGTTGGCAGAAGGAAATGAATTACGAGCTCAGTTAAAGCGCAATAGCGCCCATTTTCGTAGCCGTATGGAGCAAGCAGGTTTTACGCTATCAGGTAAAGACCACGCGATTATTCCGGTTATGTTAGGGGATGCAAAATTAGCCAGTGATATGGCCGATAAAATGCTCGAACGCGGTATTTATGTTGTTGGTTTTTCTTTCCCAGTGGTACCCAAGAACCAAGCGCGTATTCGGACGCAAATGTCGGCTGCGCATAATATCGAGCAGATTGACCGCGCGGTCGATGCTTTTATCGAAGTAGGAAAAGAGTTGGGAGTGATTAAATGAAGTCACTCGCCAAGCTCAAATCGGAAAAAGGCATCTGGCTTCACGACAGTGAATTGCCGGTTGTAGGGCACAATGACCTACTGATTAAAATTCGCAAAACAGCTATCTGTGGCACGGATATGCACATCTATAACTGGGACGAGTGGTCGCAAAAAACAATCCCTGTTCCTATGGTGGTTGGGCATGAATATGTGGGCGAAGTGGTGGAAATCGGTGAAGAAGTCCGAGGCTTTTCAATCGGTGATCGTGTTTCAGGGGAAGGGCACATCACCTGTGGTCATTGTAGAAATTGTCGCGCAGGACGTCGCCACTTATGCCGTAATACAACAGGAGTCGGGGTTGATCGACCCGGCGCATTCGCTGAATTTTTATCTATACCAGCGTTTAATGCGTTTAAGATCCCAGACAATATTTCAGACGATCTCGCTGCGATTTTTGACCCATTCGGCAATGCGGTACATACCGCACTATCTTTTGATTTAGTCGGTGAAGATGTATTGATTACCGGGGCTGGTCCCATCGGTATTATGGCTGCTGCTGTTGCCAAGCATGTTGGAGCCCGCCACGTAGTTATTACTGATATTAATGAATACCGTTTAAATCTGGCGCGCAAAATGGGTGCTTGCCGTGCGGTGAATGTAGCCAAGGAAAACCTAAAAGATGTCATGCGTGATCTTGGTATGAGCGAAGGTTTCGATGTTGGACTTGAAATGTCAGGTGTGCCAGCTGCATTTCGCGATATGTTAGACAAGATGAATCATGGCGGAAAGATCGCCATGCTCGGTATACCTCCTGGAGATATTGCAATTGATTGGAATAAGGTGATATTCAAAGGACTGGTGATTAAAGGGATTTATGGCCGAGAAATGTTTGAGACTTGGTACAAAATGGCGAGTCTTATTCAGGGTGGGTTAGACTTAGCCCCGATTATTACTCATCAGTTTAATATCGATGAGTTTCAGCAAGGATTTGATACCATGGGCTCAGGCCATTCTGGCAAAGTCATATTAAACTGGTAATCAAAAGGTAGAACAATGGAGCAATTCGCACACATTTCAGTGCAGGACACACAGCAAAAACTAGCAGCAAAGCAAGCTCGGTTAGTGGATATTCGTGACGAGCAATCGTTTGTTGCAGGGCATATTGAAGGCGCAGTGCATTTAACCAATGGAACATTAGTGAACTTCACTCAGGAAACCGATTTTGATACGCCGGTTATCGTTTGCTGTTATCACGGTGTCAGTAGCCAGCAAGCTGCTCAGTTCTTAATTCATCAAGGGTTTGAAGAAGTGTATAGCATGGACGGAGGCTTTGAAGCCTGGCGTCAAAGTTTGCCTTTCGTCAGTGGTGAATAGCTCATGTCCATGCCTTTCCTGTTGGTGAGTTTTAACCAAGAGCGCGCTGCTAGATTGTTAACTAACTATCTGAATAGTCAGGGCATTGTGGCGCAATACTCCTTCTATAGTGGTGAGCACGCTGTACAACTTCTGAATGAGTCTGACAAAGATGTTGCCAGTAATATAGCCAATGAATTTATACAATTCCCTCAGGATAAAAAATATCAGCAAGCGGCGTGGGATAGCGGCCAAACGGTAACGCTAAATGACAAAAGCTCAGGCGTTTCTTTAAGCGGCATGTGGCAGCAATTACGTGAGATACCTGTCACCACAGGTATTCTGCTCACCTGTTTAGTCGTGTATTTATTGGCTATGGTCGGCTTTTTTTGGCCGTACCAGGTGCTAGCAATTGAGCCTTTTCCACAACTATTGGAAAATCATCAATGGTGGCGTTTAATTGGCCCTGCATTAATCCATTTTTCAGTGCTACACATCGTATTTAATTTACTTTGGTGGTGGACGCTAGGCGGTCAAATAGAGCGCGTCTTGGGTCGAGCGACATTGATAATGCTCTTCCTGTTTTCAGCTTTATTATCAAACATCGGCCAATTGTTAGTCAGTGGTGAGCATTTCGGTGGTTTATCGGGGGTGGTTTATGCACTGGTTGGCTGTGTGTGGTGGTTAGGATGGTTGCGGCCGTCTTGGGGCCTCATGATGCCAAAACCATTAATAGGCTTTTTATTGGTATGGCTGGTTGTGGGTTACGCAGATATTCTTTGGGTTAGTATGGCCAATACTGCCCATACAGTAGGATTAATCAGTGGTTGTGTGTTTGCACTTATATTAAGCCGCTTCACGAGTGAAAAAAGAGAGGGATAAAGCGTTAACACTGTTTTGCGACTGAGGTAGAGTGGATGCAGCTAAATAATGAGCGAGTCGAGAAGCGCCCTTAACTGATTTTAACCGTAATAGATGTATTTTGTGAAGATAACGTCTTTGATCATATTCGAACCCGTTTCTTCCTTCATCAATTTACGCATGGTATCTAAAAAAGTGCGTCGAATATCTTCACGGCCAGTTAGGGATTTAACCCGCTCTTCCGGTTGGCGACCAAGGATCTCAATGGCGGTGGCTCGTAGCAACGGGGAGTGGTGATCTGCTTTTTCCAAGTCGTCTACATCTTCAAGCATCAATTCTATGGTAATTCGCACGTAGCCTAACTTGCGATTACTGTTGCCTAGATAATTTGTCACGATATCAGGCTCCAGGCCAAAGTAGGCAAATTGCTTGCTTGGCGCTTCCTGAGCAAAAGAGAGAGGCAACAGCGTACTAAGTAACACTAGGCAAGTAGCAAATAATCTGAAAATGCGCATTTCTACCTCTTCAACTGACGCGATACTAATTTCCTTAATGTCAATAGCTTAACAAGAATTCACGGAATCGCTAAAACTATTTATTCACTCTTTAGTCTAGCTTCGTCAATTGATATTATGTGACGCTATGCTAAATACTCAATCTCACTCATATGCTTTGTCATTGGATAACGCTTCTTGGTTTAACCAAGAACAGATGCTTATCCCTCACCCAGAACTTGAAAGTTGGTTACTGAATACAGGCTCGCTAACCCAAAGGTTACAAAGCCATTGCCAAGACTTCAAAGTGCAGGTCGTCAGTCAAAAACAAGGCGTGGCTAGTGCAGATGAATATAAGCAGTTATCTGCGCCTCTGGCTTCCCGGTGCGCGCAGCAATGGCAAATCCGCGAGGTGATTTTACATGGTGATAATCAGCCTTGGGTTTTTGCTCGTTCGATTATTCCTCAGGCGTTATGCGAAGCGGATTTCCTAAATTTAGGAGATAAACCATTAGGGCATCTGATTTTTAACGATGACAGATTCAAGCGTCAGCCGTTTCAATTAACGAATATTCAACCAAATGATGCCGTTATCGCCAAATATGGGGTAGCGCCACTGGGGAATATTTGGGGGCGACGCTCCGTATTTCGCTTTCAGCAACATGCCATGATGGTAGCCGAAGTGTTTCTACCTCAAGCCCCCGCATACAGAGGTTTGAATCTTGGCCGATAAACTATTTAGTCGCCCCGTCATGCGCGGGTTTTGGTTGTTAATGCGGGCCGACAAACCCGTTGGAAGCTACTTGTTATTGTGGCCAACATTATGGGCTTTACTGATTGCCGCACATGGGTTACCGCCTTGGTCAATCACAGCCATTTTTGTTGCTGGGGTTTTTGTAATGCGCTCTGCAGGATGCGTAATCAATGACTACGCAGATCGCAAAGTCGATGGCAAGGTGACTAGGACGAATACTAGGCCTTTGGTGAGTGGAACCGTATCAGAGAAACAGGCATTAGGGTTATTTGCGACCTTAGTAGGGGGGGCTTTTTTGCTCGTGCTAGCCTTAAATTGGCAGACTATTGTTTTATCAGTTGGAGCGCTTGGGCTGGCGGGGATTTATCCCTTTATGAAACGCTATACCCATTTACCCCAAGTGGTGCTTGGTGCAGCGTTTGCTTGGGCAATCCCAATGGCCTTTATGGCGGTTAGAGAAGCCGTACCTGGCATAGCCTGGTGGCTGTTTAGTATCAATGTTTTATGGACAGTGGCTTACGATACCGAATATGCCATGGTCGATAGAAATGACGATTTGCAAATCGGGGTGAAATCAACTGCGATATTGTTCGGTCAATACGATAGGTTGATTATCGGCTTGCTACAACTAAGCGTTGTGGTGATGTTACTAACACTGGGTCAATGTCTACAATTTACGCTGCCGTTTTACCTAGGAGTGTTGGTCGCCATTGGGCTGTTTGTCTATCAACAGCGCTTGATCTATAGCCGAGATCGACAAGCCTGTTTTGCAGCATTTTTGAACAATAATTACGTGGGCATGGCTATCGCCCTTGGCATAGCTGGACACTATTTTATGTAATACCTTAATTTGACATCACGGGCAGTGGAGATAGAGATATGAGTAACTTAAAAGGGGCAATTTGTGTTCCCGCTAAAACGTTAATGTCGCAATTTCGTTACTCAATCAAATTCACTATTATCAGTATTATTTTTTTGGTGCCCTTATTGTTGAGCTTAGCGCTACTGCAATATGAATACAGTGATGACATTCGCTTCACCAACCAAGAACGCGAAGGCTTGGTGCTTGTTAACGCATTACATGTGGAGCATCTTGCTCTGGCAAAACATATTATTGATAGCAGCACAGCACTCTCTTCATCCTTTGACTCACTCGAACCTACACTGAATGCGCTCGCTTCGAAACGTGTAAATAATACTATTGAGCAGTACCGTCAAGTACTGAATTTCGCTCCTCAAGAGGCACTTAGAGCCCTTGCTGGGATATTTCAAGCACTCGCTGACGATACTAACCTTGAATTAGATTTGGCATTAGATACCAGCTATTTAATCACTACATTAGTGCGCACTTTACCGCGTATGCAAGAGCAATTGGCGATGACTAGCGCATTAGCCTTGCAGGTTACCAAGGCGCGCAGTTTTACACCGGATACTTATATCAGTCTTTCCAATGCTACTCAAAAATTGCCAGTGATGTTAAAAGGGCTTGAGCAAAGCATTCAGGTGAGTTTACATGCCAACCCAGATATCGAGAAAGCGGCAGCAGAGCAATGGTTATTACTACAGCAAAATTTAATGGCCTATCAACAGACTATTCAACAGCAAATACTCGACCCAGATAGCATCAATATTGATACTAAAGCCCTGCTTGCTAAAAGCTTGTCGCTTAATCAGCAGTTGAGTGATTTCGCCAGTACACTAGTGCCCATATTGGATGGTTTGTTGCAAGATAGAATTGCCCAAGCGCAATTTAAAAACAAGGTTATTTTTAGTGTGTCAGTGATCGCTGTTTTACTCGCTGTATATTTGTTTATTGGCATGTATTTATCCGTTACTGAAAACATTAACAATGTGGTCGATGCGGTTCACTCTATTGCAGATGGTGATTTGAGCTCTAGGGTGAAAGTGTCAGGTAAAGATGAAATGCGTGACATCGCAAATGACATGAATCACATGACACAAAACCTGCAAACCTTGGTAGAGCGTATCAGTCAAGCAATCGACACACTGAGTCGTTCAGCTCTTAGTTTAAAAGGGATCACGGCGAAAACCAAAGTGGATGTAACGGAGCAAAAATCTGGTACAGAGTTGATTTCCAAGTCAATGACACAGCTGACCGATGTTGCTCAGGCTGTTGATAAAAACTCTGCGACAGCCACGGATTCTGCTGAAGTAGCAAACAACGAAGCTCAGCAAGGTAAGCAATTAGTGAGTCGTTTACAAAGTGTTATGCGCGATATGCAAACAGAGTCTAGGCGATCGCAAGAAGCATTAAACCGACTGGTGGAAGATAGCCAAAATATTGGTCAGGTGTCGAGCGCCATTAATGGTATTGCGGAACAAACTAATTTACTGGCGCTTAATGCTGCTATCGAGGCTGCGAGAGCGGGAGAACATGGTCGAGGTTTCGCTGTGGTTGCTGATGAAGTTCGTACCCTAGCTCAACGAACACAAGAACAGACAAATCAAATTCATGAAATAATCAGTAAACTACAACAGGCAACTAAAGACACCGAATTAAGCATGGAGCAAAGCAGAGTGCAAATGGATGTCAGTGTAGAAGAAAGTAGTGTGGTTGAAGCATCTCTTCAACGGATCACCGAAGTGATAGGCACGATAAATGATATGAGCGGTGAAATTTCACAGTTAGCCACTGAGCAATCAAGCGTAACACGTTCAGTGGCATCGCAAGTTTCTGAGATTACAGCGATTTCTGAGTCCACTATGAGCGGAGCTCAGGAAACCGAAAGTTCAGCTGAAGACTTACTTGTCGTGGTGAACACCCTCAAAAACGAGCTTGCTCAACTGCAAAAAGGTCGTTAGTCGGTCTTTTTGTCTTGCTGACTCTTTTCTAAAGCATCAAGTTTGGCTTCTAGTACGGCGAGCTTTTCTCTGGTGCGAATAAGCACATTACTTTGAATTTCAAACTCTTCACGGCTAACAAAATCTAACTTGTTAAGTTGGCTTTGTAGCACTTGTTTTACCTTCGACTCAGCGCCTTCAGCCATGGTTTTTACACCAGGAGGAATTGCTTCGGTAATTTGTTTGGCAATATCCTCTAATTTTTTTGGATCAAGCATCAATGGCTCCATGATAGTGATGATGGTTTATTGTAGCGAATACCTAAACGCTTAGCAGTATAAAAACGTTCAATATAGTGAATCAATGAGCCTTCTTTAACGGATGATATTTTCCCGCTGATCATTCGCCTTTACATGGGGTTTGATATTACAATTCCCTGCCCAAAACAAAAGTGAATTGCATGAAATTAAATCCTGGCCAAAATGACGCTGTAAATTATATCTCAGGTCCCTGCTTAGTGTTAGCGGGTGCTGGCAGTGGTAAAACTCGCGTTATTACCAATAAAATTGCTTATCTTGTGCGCGAATGTGACATCCCCGCACGTTATATTGCGGCGGTAACGTTTACCAACAAAGCTTCTCGCGAAATGAAAGAGCGAGTGGCACAAACCTTGGGGCGAAAAGAAGCTAGGGGGTTGAAAGTATCAACGTTTCATACGTTAGGTTTACGGATCATAAAAGCGGAAGTGAAAACCTTAGGGCTTAAAGCAGGTTTTTCACTCTTTGATGATAAAGACAGCATGGCATTGCTAAAAGATTTGACCGAAGTTGAGCTTGCCGGCGACAAGGACCAACTGCAATTACTGCAGAGCTGTATTTCAAATTGGAAGAATGATCTGCTATTGCCAGAGCAGTTACTTAAGCGTTCATCTTCTGCTGGAGACGCTGAATTTGCCGAGTTTTACCAACGTTATCAAAACCATTTACGAGCGTACAACGCATTAGATTTTGATGACTTGATCCTACTGCCCACCTTATTGCTTAAGCACAACGAAACTGTGCGCCAAAAATGGCAAAGCCGAATTCGTTACTTGCTGGTGGATGAATACCAAGATACCAATACCAGCCAGTACGAGTTAGTGCGCCTATTGGTGGGCCAGCGAGCACGTTTTACCGTGGTAGGAGATGACGATCAGTCGATCTATTCTTGGCGAGGGGCTAGGCCACAAAATCTAGTGTTGCTGAGTAAAGACTTTCCGGATCTGCGAGTCATAAAACTAGAACAAAATTACCGTTCATCTGGGCGTATTTTGCATTGTGCTAATATTTTGATTCAAAATAATCCTCATGTGTTTGAAAAGAAGCTTTTCTCTGAACTGGGCTATGGAAGCGAGCTGCGTATCATCACAGCTAAAAATGAAGAACATGAAGCCGAGCGAGTTGTGGCCGAGCTTATCGCACATAAGTTCATGCAGGGCACCAGTTTTAAAGATTACGCTATATTGTATCGCGGCAACTTTCAATCTCGCCTGTTTGAAAAAGTGCTTATGGCCAACCGTATCCCCTACAAAATAAATGGCGGAACGTCGTTCTTTGGTCGCACTGAGGTTAAAGATATCATGGCCTATTTGCGACTGTTGGTGAACCAAGATGATGACAACGCACTGTTGCGAGTGATCAATACGCCTACACGGGGTATAGGACGGGTGACGTTAGAAAAGCTGGGCAACTTTGCTAACCAAAATCGCACCAGCATGTTTGAAGCAGCCTGTTCTCCTATGCTTAGCACAGTAATATCAGGAAAGTCTCTTGAGTCGGTAGAGGGGTTCGCGCGCTGGATTGTAGAACTCTCAGATGAAGTAAAACGCAGTGACAGTATTGCTGCTATTCGCCAGATGATTAAAGACATGGGCTATGAAGAATGGCTTTACGAGACCAGTACGAGTCCTAAAGCCGCTGAGATGGGTATGGGTAACATCAGTACTTTGTTTGGTTGGGTCAGCGATATGCTTGAAGGTGGCGAGCTCGATGCGCCTATGAGCCTGCAAGAGGTAGTGAATCGGCTAATACTGCGTGACATGATGGAACGCGGAGAAGACACTGAAGAAACTGATCAGGTACAGTTGATGACCTTGCATTCATCCAAAGGTTTGGAGTTTCCATATGTGTTTATGGTGGGTATGGAAGAGGGCCTATTGCCTCATCAAAGCAGTATCGATGAAGACAACATTGAGGAAGAGCGCCGCTTAGCGTACGTGGGGATAACTCGAGCTCAAAAAGAGCTCTTTTTCACCTTAGCGAAAGAGCGTCGTCAATTCGGTGAAGTCATTCAACCAGAGCCCAGTCGCTTTTTGCACGAACTGCCTGCTGATGACGTGCAGTGGGAATTGAAAAAACCGAAAGTCAGTGCACAGGCCCGTCAGCAAAAAGGGCAAACAGGTATTGCTAACTTGCGGGATATGATGAATAAAAAGTAGTGCTAATCAGGCAGTATTACTTGAGACGGGGGCTCTAAATAAGGCCCTTGTCCTAACTGGCAGCCAACCGAGTTAAGTAAATCTGCTTGCTCTTTATCGGTTATTCCCGACACAATAAGTTTGAATTTTAACTGCTCAGACATCGCTAAAACAGACTGTATTAATTTCAGGTTGCGTTCTGAACGGGGAACCGTTTTCACAAAGCGGTGATCGACTTTGACAAAGTCAAAGGGGTAAGAATATAAATAGCTTAACGATGCTAAGCCACTACCAAAGTTATCGAGCACTAACTTAATGCCAGAGCGTTTTAAGTGTTTAATGGCGGGTAAGCTAAACTGTGCTCGCCGATTTAAATCATTCTCGTCAAACTCGAAAATGAGTCTTTTGGGATCGATTTGTTGCTCTTTTATATCTTGAATAAGTTGCACCGCTGCTTCGGTATGCGTCAGATAATGTATTGAGAGGTTGACCGCAACTTTATAATGCGTGCCACCGCCATAGGCAGTGAGGGCTTTGCTCAACATAGCAAATGCTGCTTTGAGCATAAAGTTATCCATTTCAACCACTAAGCCACTGTGTTCAGCAATTTGCCAAAAGCTGTCGCGATCCATCACTCCCAACTTAGGGTTTACCCAGCGCACTCTGCATTCATCGTAAATATGATTGTCACTGCTCATGTCAAATACGGGATGAGAGTATACGTCGAATGCTTCACTTTTAAGGGCTTTTCGAAACTCTGTTTCTATTTCAAGCTCTTCAAGTAACTTCTTGCGCATGGTTAAATCGAATACCACATATTGGCCGCGGCCTTGCGACTTCGCCTGATACATGGCCGCATCTGCATCACGCACTATTTCGCTAGCAGATTGATAGCCACTTTCAAGATAAGCAATGCCGATACTGGCACCTGAGAATATTTCTCGACCGTCTAAAACAAATGGGGCTGCAATAGAGTTAATGATTCGATTAGAGATAATTTCAACATCGTCTGGCGATTCGAAATTATCTAATAGGATGACAAACTCATCCCCCCCTAAACGAGCAAGTAGGTCGTGGCCACGAATACAATGATTAATGCGACTAGCGACTTCAATTAAAAATGAATCACCGGCATGATGGCCTATGGTGTCGTTGATTTGTTTAAAGCGATCTAAATCAATGAATACGACAGCAAAATTATTTTGCGGATAGCGCTTTTTATTCGCTAAAGCCTGACTCAATCGCGCGTTAAACATAGTGCGGTTAGGTAAATCGGTTAACGCGTCATGGTGAGCGTCATGCACCAATTTCTGTTGAATTGCTTTACGCTCTTCAATTTGCTTTTGTAGATACTGATTGGTTTTATTCAGTTCTTCGGTACGCTCTTTAACCATTTCAGTAAGTTGCTGGTTATATCTTTGAACGGCATCAGAAGAACGCTTTCGCTCTAACGCTACTGCAATATGATGGGAAACAAAACGTAATAATTCCAAGTCACGTAACGAGTAGTGTTCGTCTTGGCTGTAACTTTGAATGGCAATCACACCTGATATTTCACCGTCGACAACCAGAGGCGAACCTAACCAAGAATTATTTTGTTCTAGCATATTTTTGGCTGTTACTGCATCAACCTCATTTTTTTCGGTAAGCTCTTTAACCCTTGAAGGGTTGATTAGTTCTGCACTGCCTGTACGTAACACGAATTCCGTTAAGCCCAAGCCGATTTCTCGTGACTCGATAAGCGTGTTTACCTCATCTGAATAATAAGGAAATTCGAGGCGCTTTTTATCTGAACTGATTGTTGCTATGTAACAGTTCGGAGCGCTAATAAGGCGGGCAATAACCTCGTGAAGAGAGGCGTAAAAATCAGCCATATTGCCATCTACAGAGGCGGATAATTCAGAGATTTCAAACAGAGCGTTTTGCAGTGTCTCTACTTTTTGTCGTTCGTTGATTTCTTCTTGTAGTTCTTCGTTGATGCTTTGTAGTTGTTTTGTGCGTTCACGGATTGTTTGTTCATTCATTTCACGGCTTTTCACTCGATCTACCGTGTTGACTATATGCTGCGAAACAAACAATAGTATGTCTAAATCTTCTTGGTTGTAACGAATAGATTTGTCGTAACTTTGCACGACCATGGCGCCGATAACTTGGTTACCGCGTTTTAAAGGGACACCGATCCAGTCTACCGGCCCAGAACCAATTTGTTTTACGTTGATTTGTTTAAGCTGGGCTTCGCGGGTTTCTTCGGTTAAAAAAAGATGATTACCAGTGCGTAATATGTAGCCTGTAAAACCTTCCATCAATTCAGATGCGGGTATCTGGCGCAGCGTGACTTCATCAAACTGATCAACAAAATAAACAAAATCAATGAGTTCATTTATCTGATCATAAAATGCCACATAGAAATTCTGCGCATTCATGAAACGACCAATTATTTCATGAATCGCAGGATACAGACGTGATAATTCACCCACTGAACTGGCTAATTCAGAAATATCAAATAGTGATTTCTGTATCGCTTCCGAGTGCTTATATTTCTCAGTGAGTTGTTGTAACTGAGGTATCAGTTCACGTAACTCTTCTATGGATAAGTTATCGGAAATATTATTAATTGGGGTATGGTTAGATAACGCGTGCACAAACAGTCTATTTTTAGTTATTTTTATAGCGCCAAAATAAACCATTCGTTACAAAAAGGCCACCCTAAGGTGGCCTTTTTATGAACAATTTTAAGTAAAAAGCGCCTTATAAACCTTCGGTCATGTGTTCTATAGCTGCTTTTATCTCATCATCAGAACAATCTGCACATGTTCCGCGAGGAGGCATGGCATTGATGCCGTTAATGGCATTTTGCCAAACGGTATCGAAACCTTTTTCTAAGCGTGGTGCCCAGTCAGCAGCATTTTGGAATTTAGGAGCGCCTAACACGCCAGAACTATGACATGCCACACAGGCAGTACTGTATATGTCCGCGCCTGAACGTGGGCCACCGGCTGAGGCTGTTTCTGCTTTAGCGCCAGCAATATTTACTTTGCCTACAGGGGCAATGCGTGACTTTATTTCATCATCACTGTTAACCGCTGCATTAGCCGTGAAAATTGATGCTAAGCCTAAAAACATGCACAATAAAAATTTACGTTTCACTATTTTCTCCACGTCAGGGGTCACCCTGCTTATCGTTGCTGATAAATAATCTGCTGAGATTATAACGACTAATTAAGCGTGAACAACCATTTATGTAACATGTTAGGTGTTATTGCCTCGGCTTTTGCCGAATATAACTGGCAAATTTTGGGATCCCATTAACGGTCAGGTCATAATACTTAAAGGTCACAACTGAGCCAACTGGAGGAGGGGAGCGACGTTCTTGGTCGGAAAACCCACTGCCGATTTTGAAGGTTTTACCATTACTCATTTGTACGCGAATAGCGCCCATCATGCCTTGGTATTTACCGTTACCAGGCAAATGCGCTAAAACAACAGCTTCAGCATCGCGATGTTTTTTTAATTTCAGTACATTGTTGCTACGTGAGGGGGTGTATAGTGCATCCTTGTGATGCAGCATCAAGCCTTCACCGCCGCCGCTTGAAACTTCATCGAGGGCCGTCATAAGGGCTGAATGACTGGAGTACTTACGCTGAGTGATCACCTGCAGATGGCCTAAGTTTGCCTGTATGGTTAACACCTCAAGCATTCGCAAGCGTTCACTGAAAGGACCCGTGTACTCGGGCAAATCAAACAGCATAAATTTTATTTCTCGCCAGCCATCGCTTGGCTCGTGACTCAGTACAATAGAAGCTGTTCTCTCAAAACGCTGACGGCCTATCCACAACTCACCGTCGAGAACATGTTTGGGTAAACCCTCGACAAACCATAGCGGCGCGAATATAGGGTTACCGGAGCGAGTGAGCAACAGAGTGCCATCCCAGCGAGCTCGAATGCCATCTAATTTCTCGCTAACCAGATACTCAGCTACGTTGACAGAGTCATTAAAGCGATTGGCCAGCTCGATTTCAGGTTTACTTTGGGCGAACGCTTGGGAGAAGGGAAAGCATATTAAATAAATTAAAACTAAGCGGGTATAAATTGACATAGCTAAACCGTCCTTGGATAGAAACGAATTAATAGCTTAGTTCAAAAGTATCAGCTTGATACGTTTATTGTGCATGAGAGCGGGATAGGCGCCAATCGTTTGCGAAGCTCAGCCAGTTCGCTGAAGCTAAGTGGATCGACATCATATGTAACGATAGCCAAATAAACCAGTGAACCTAAGCTTCGAGTATATGTAAGCTAAATATGCTGAGACCTACTTTCCCTTAATTTGAATCTATGCACGGTTATTTATCATTAATTTGTAAAAAATCGCGGATCAACTTAGTTAACTTTTCGGGTTGCTCATCAATCGACCAGTGTCCAGCGTTTACCAGCCATACTAATGATGCATTTGGAATAGTTTCCGCTAACTGAGGCGCGTACTGGGGTTTTTGGAAATTATCTTTGTCGCCCCACAGGATTAATGTTTGGTGAGGTAAGCGCTTTAGCTCGCCGGAAATAGCTTGGGTGTACTCCTTATTGAGTCTTCGCATGTTGTTAAACATCGCTGCTTTTCCTTGTTCGCTGCTCCATTGGCCTACATACATGCGTACAAGCTCATCCGGCATGGCACTTTGGTCGTGTACGCCTTTTGGCATGAAATCGTTCAATATATCGACCAACTCATCTGGGCTTGTTTTTTCTTCCACACCAGGTTCTAGCAAAGGAGTAAACTCAGGAATGGGCCAAGAATCAAAGCATACGCTGTCTATTAGCACGATTGCGTTGACTTTCTCAGGGTGCTTCACAGCCATTAGTTGGGCCACACCTCCACCAATATCATGTCCGGCAATGTTGGCTCTGGAGATCCCAAGCGCACCCATAAATTTACTCATGATACGACTCTGGGCGTTAATGGAGACATCCGTGTCTTGTGGCATGTCTGACTCACCGTAATTGAGTAAATCCGGTGCAATAACACGATACTGAGAAGAGAGTTCCGGCATGACGTTTCGCCATAACGATCTATTGGTAGGGATACCGTGTAACAGTAACAGAGGTGTGCCTTCCCCCATTTCTTCGTATGCTATTTGATGTCCTTCAACCGTAACGTATTTGGTCGCGCTCATATTCACTTCTCCTTTCCAATTTGACACGAGACGAGAGTCTCATCTGTACGAACCTTCATTCCCATTCTATTTAGATGACGTTATATCCAGTGAAGCCTATAAAGAACGAAGAGCTCGAAACCTTTAAAGCAAATACCGTCCCAACTGTTTTTGATTAAATTTTCGCTTAAGGGTATAGCGATTTTTCTACCAGGCGAGTATGAGGAATGTCATGTCCTAGAAAGGCGGTAGGGCATCTAAAGAGTAAACAATGAGATTTTTTAATCGAACAGGTAGCGATAATATAAAGTGGTGAACTACACACTTTATAAAAACAGGTGAGAAATAAACTCACGTTTAA
Source organism: Paraglaciecola mesophila (assembly GCF_009906955.1). Lineage (GTDB taxonomy): Bacteria > Pseudomonadota > Gammaproteobacteria > Enterobacterales > Alteromonadaceae > Paraglaciecola > Paraglaciecola mesophila_A. The sequence goes on along the minus strand of NZ_CP047656.1, from coordinate 2,914,176 downwards.
AGAAAGAATTACAGATGAAGTTGCAAGGGATAAAAAGGTTGTGAAATAGCCGTTCACACATGGCAGGTCGTTCAGCCAGATGCTGCTGCGCAGCGAAAGAGACTGGCTTCACCCCAGACTCGGTTCCCGCGCCTGGCTATAACCAAAAACAAAAAAGCCCCAACGGACAACGTTGGGCTAATTAAAGAATAAAAAAGGTGAGTGATGGACTTGGACGAAGAATAAAAGTTAAGTGGTAGTGTTCCATCCATGGAGTTTGTTGCCAGCCCTGCCGTCCATGGCAGGTCGTTCAGCCAGATGCTGCTGCGCAGCGAAGGAGACTGGCTTCACCCCAGACTCGGTTCCCGGGCCTGGCTATAACCAAAAACAAAAAAGCCCCAACGGACAACGTTGAGCCAATTAAAGAATAAAGAAGGTGGGTGATGGACTTGGACGAAGAATAAAAGTTAAGTGGTAGTGTTCCATCCATGGAGTTTGTTGCCAGCCCTGCCATCCATGGCAGGTCGTTCAGCCAGATGCTGCTGCGCAGCGAAAGAGACTGGCTTCACCCCAGACTCGGTTCCCGCGCCTGGCTATAACCAAAAACAAAAAAGCCCCAACGGACAACGTTGGGGCTTTTTTGTTTTGAATAATGGTGCCCAGACGCGGAATCGAACCACGGACACGAGGATTTTCAATCCTCTGCTCTACCAACTGAGCTATCTGGGCAAATCTGTTAACGTTGCTGGCTTGTGCCTGCTTCGTTGTGGGTGCGTATTAAACGGATTCTCGGCATTCAAGTCAACTATTTTATGCGATTTATTTCGCTTTATTGTCTGTTTGCATAAAAAATGCGCGCTGTTGGTTGAGTTCTGCGCAGTTTTAGTAAGATCCGCATGCCAAATTAAGCTTTTGGAGGCACATAACCTTCAATGTCAGGTTCTTTTCCTTCGAATAAAAAAGCCTGCATTTGCGCTTCAAGAAAATTACGCGCGGTTGGTTCCATCATATTTAATTTTTTTTCGTTAATTAACATGGTTTGTTTCTTTTGCCATTCGGCCCATGCTTCTTTAGAAATATTATCGAATATCTTTTTACCGAGTTCGCCGGGATAAAGTTGAAAGTCTAATCCATCTGCTTCTTTGTTTAGGTGCTGGCAAAATACTGTTCTGCTCATGCTGATCCTCAATTTTTAAAAGTTAAGGCCAGCAGATGCTGGCTTGTTTTAACGCATTCTATCAAATTCAATGCTTTGTGCTAAGCAATGAATACTTTGGCTGGCCATACTTTTTTAAAGCTGGGTCTTACACACCGTTAGTAATTTCTTCGTTGGCGCGGCTAAGCCCACACTCGGTTGATTTAGCAAATCATACCAAATTTGCTGTTTTTCGTTGATCTGTAAAGATGAAGGTTGTTCAAGATGCAAAATAACCGGCTGAATATCTAGATGAAAATGACTAAAAGTGTGACGAAAGGGGTTTAGTGGTAGGCGAGTATAGCGGCCTAAATTTAATTGCTGTGCAGTAGCCTCTAGCGTATCTAAAGACTCTGTTTCATAGAAACCCCATAGGCCGCCCCATAAACCGCTAGGTGGCCTCTGATATATCAAAACCTGTGATTGCCACATAGGGATGAGCATTACAGTGGTGCGCACGGGAATGTCTTTCTTTGGTTTTTTCCCAGGTAACTCACTTTGCCGGCCTTGTGCAAAGGCCAAGCAATTTTGCTGCAATGGGCAGCTATCGCACTTGGGTTTACTGCGGGTGCAAATGGTGGCGCCCATATCCATCATGGCTTGGGTATAATCACCGGTGCGTGAATTGGGGGTAAGAGAATCTGCGTATTGCCATAATGCTCGTTCGACGTCTTTTTTTCCAGGCCACCCATCGACGGCAAAGTAGCGCGCTAGCACTCGCTTTACATTGCCATCTAAAATACTGTGGTGCTGTGCGCACGCTAAAGACAGCACAGCCCCTGCGGTTGAGCGGCCAATACCCGGCAGTGCGATTACATCGTTTATGTCTTGAGGGAATTTCCCGTCATATTGGTCGCGAATGACTCGAGCTGCTTTTTGTAAGTTCCGTGCCCGGGCGTAGTAACCCAGTCCTGTCCAGTGATGTAGCACTTCGTCTTGGGGGGCGTCGGCTAACGTCAAAATATCAGGAAAGCGTTGCATAAATTTCTGATAGTAGGGAATAACCGTTTTGACTTGGGTTTGTTGCAACATAATTTCTGAAACCCACACTGAGTACGGGGTTTTCCCTTGCTGCCAAGGTAAGTCTTTGCGACCATGGCTATCAAACCAAGATAAAATCCGGTTTGCGAAAGAGAATGTTAGCTGAGACTGTGATTGCACGGGTTAATATACTGCTTATGTACATGAAAGTGATAACACGATCATACCTTAATAATAAACAAATGGTTCATTTGAAATGACGACGATCCCCCCTCAAGCTACATCCAATACTTCTCTTTCTCAGCCGGTCGTGTTTTACCCAGGCACTTTGTGCGATGAGCGCGTGTTCATGCCATGCTGGCGAGACATTGATATCCCCAAGCGTGCATTTGCGCCGTTACAGTGGGCAGAATCACTGGAACACATGCTAGCGTTAAGCCGCGATCGATTAGATTATTTTGATGAGCCTGCACATTTAGTTGGCTTTTCAATGGGGGGCTATGTGGCAGCTTTAAGTGCATTAGAGCAACCACTAAAAGTGGCTTCACTGACCCTGATTGGCAGTTATCCGGGGCCGTTTGGTGAGCAAGAACGTCAAGCGCGTAAAAATATCATTCAAACGATAAAAAATAAGAAATACCAAGGTATGAGTGACAGTCGCTTGAAGCAGTTTGTATCTGCACTAGACAATACGCAAGTAGTAGACACGATTAAGGCGATGGAAAGTGATTTAGGCCCAGCAGTACTGGCTGCTCAAATGGGCGCTTTAAGTGAGCGCGAAGACTTAACAACGCGCTTAGGCAAAGCAAAGTTCAAAATACATTTTCTGGTAGGTGAACACGATAAAATAGCGCCGCCCAACAGAATAAGCGCGTTAAGTGCGAACATAGCCAACAGCCAATTTAAGATTATTGCTAGTGCTGGTCACATGCTGCCTTTAGAGCAGCCTAACGCGCTTGCCCAGTATTTTGCTGAAAATTTCAGCTAAATTATTCTTATAGCCTTGCAATACCTGTACTGAGGGGCATAATGCGCGGCTGCTAAATACAGCGAGATACGAGAAAAATCATGAGCCAATTTAAATCCGAAGAAGAAGCTGCCGAATCCGGCGTTTATATCCGTAAAATTCAGAGTTTTGTGAAGCGCGAAGGTCGCTTGACCAAAGGTCAGGAAAAGGCTATCGAAAGCAACTGGGAGACCATGGGCTTAGAGCACAAATCTGGCTTGCTTGATATGAATGAAGTGTTTGGTCGCACGGCTCCTGTGGTGTTGGAAATTGGCTTTGGTATGGGTAAGTCTTTAGTCACTATGGCTAAAAATGAGCCTGATAAAGATTTCATTGGCATTGAAGTACATCGCCCAGGCATTGGCGCATGTTTAGCTGATGCACAAGAGCAAGGCGTCACTAACTTACGTGTTTACGAACATGATGCGGTTGAAGTGTTAGCTGATTGCATACCTGATGGTAGCTTAAGCCGTATGCAATTATTCTTTCCTGATCCTTGGCACAAAAAGCGTCATCACAAGCGGCGTATCGTACAACCTGCATTTGTTGAAAAGCTACGCAGTAAATTGGCCATCGGTGGTGTGTTCCATATGGCAACCGATTGGGAAAACTACGCTGAGCACATGCTAGAAATTATGGCTGTGGCACCAGGTTATAAAAACCTTTCATCGACTAATGATTATGTACCGCGCCCAGAGCAACGCCCTTTGACTAAGTTTGAGCAAAGAGGTCATCGTTTAGGCCATGGTGTGTGGGACTTAATGTTCGAGAGAGAAGCATAATGTTAACAGCAGCAAGCCAAGTGTTATTGCGTAACGAAGAACTTCTGGAGCAGGGTAAATGGTTGCTCGTAAATCCGACAGACGGGCAGGTGTTCTCAGAGTTAACCAATCCAGATATTCACGGGTTTCATCAGTTTTTTGACATTTACGAGCAAAGTATAGCAGTGGCGAAAAGCCAAGGACGCGACTCTCAGCATCAATTTGTTGCTGCTTACGAAGCCGATGCATCGTTTGATGGCGCAGTGCTGTATTTGCCCAAGGCGAAAGCGCATGGGCAAATGTTGCTGGCGAATATTGCTGCTTGTCTTAAACCCGGTGCTACGTTGCTGGTGGTTGGCGAGAATAAAGGCGGCATTAAAAGCGCTGCAAAGCTGTTAACGCCTTATTCAGATAACGTGAATAAAATCGACTCGGCACGGCACTGCGCTATGTTTGCAGCGGTTATTGATAAACCTGTTGCGCCGTTTGATATCACTAAATGGCAAGATGTTTCAGAGTATCACGTGTCTGATATCACCTTTAAGGTGTGTTCGTTACCGGGTGTATTCAGCCATGGTGAGCTAGATATAGGTACACAATTGCTGCTCGATAATATTGATAGAGTGGTATCGGGGCGTATTCTAGATTTCGCTTGTGGCGCGGGTATCATAGGTTGCTTTGCGGGCCTTAAAAATCCTCAAGCTCAGGTCGTAATGAGTGATGTGAGTGCCTTAGCTATTTATTGTTCGCAAATAACTGCACAGTTAAATGGTATAAAAGCTCAGGTTATTCCTTCGAACGGCTTGCGATCGTTAACAGGGAAGTTTGCCCAAGTGTTTACTAATCCTCCGTTTCACACTGGTATAAAAACAGATTATTCGGTGACGGAAGGTTTTATGCAGCAGCTTAAAAACCATTTACAGGACCGAGGCAGCTTAATTTTAGTGGCAAACAAATTTCTGCGCTATGCAGATGAACTCGAAAAACAATTCAAATCAGTGCAGTTCTTAAAAGAAACAAGCAAATTTAGTGTTTATTGTTGTCGCCGTTGATTGCAGTTATATTAAAGCCCTAACAGAGTAAATGTATGTCTTTGATTTCACGTTAATCAGCATTGCTATGATTTTCCGATAAGGCAGTGAATCGAAAAACCAATGGGGTATAGTGTTGATGAAAGTATTATTCGTTGTATCTGAGGTTGAAGATCTGGTTAAGACCGGTGGCCTGGCAGATGTAGCAAAAGCCCTGCCTATCGCATTGAATGAAATGGGTCACGAGGTGTGTATCGTGATGCCTTATTACAAGACACTTGCACAGCAACATCCAGGAGAAGAATGGGCTGAGCCACAAACTTTGTTTGCTAGCCGTAAGCCCTACGATTTTACCATCAAGCGTTTACAGATTGGCAACGTCCCTGTTTACGCAATAGATTACCCTGCTTACTTCTCTCGTGATGGTCTGTATTCTGATAGTTATCACGCTTACCCTGATAACGCTGAACGTTTTGCTTTTTTTGCCCAAGGGGCGCTTCAAGTCGCGAAGGCCTTAGATTTTCAACCTGACATAGTGCATTGCAATGATTGGCATACGGCGCTGACACCGTATTTCATGAGTATAGATGATAGTGGTTTCTTTGATCGCAGTCGTAGTGTGTTTACGATTCACAATGGCGCTTATCAAGGGACACATCGTTTTTCAGATATCCCGTTTTTACAGCCACATTATCTACTGCATTCGCAATTAGATGGCGATGCCCTTAATTTTGTGCGTATGGGCATTCGCTACGCGCATAAAATCAATGCGGTGAGTCCAAACTATGCGCAAGAGCTGTTAACGCCTTTAGGCTCTCATCATTTGTACCATGAGTTTCAACAAAGGCGCAGTGACTTGAGCGGTATCCTTAATGGCTGTGATTACACTCAATGGGACCCAATCAACGACCCAAATATAATTCAAACTTATACCGCGGATGATATGAGCGGCAAAGAAATGTGTAAAATTGACTTGCAGCGCGAGGCGCAATTGCCCCAGGACATAGGCATTCCGATGGTGGGCATGGTCTGCCGCTTGACCGAACAAAAGGGTTTTGGTTACATTTTACCTATGCTCGAGCAGCTCATGCAGCACAATGTGCAGCTGGTTATTATTGGTACTGGCGATCCGCAAATTAGCCACACGTTGCGCGGTGTCGCTGAGCGTCATCCTGACAAGTGCGCATTTATTGAAGCCTTTAGTGTACAAAAAGCCCATATGCTCGAAGCAGGAAGCGACTTTTTCTTAATGCCGTCCTTGTTCGAGCCTTGTGGCTTAAATCAGATGTACAGCCTTGCTTTTGGCACTTTACCTATTGTTCGAGGCGTCGGCGGGCTTAAAGATACAGTGACTGATTTAGCGGACAATCCAGAACAAGCTACCGGTTTTGTGTTTGAGCATCCTGATAGCGAAGCGCTACTTGCTTGTATCCAGCGTGCTTTGTTGTTCTACCGAGAGTACCCGCAACGATTTAAAGAAACACAAATGCGTGCCATGCATAGCCGTTTTACTTGGCAACAAGCAGCTAAGCAATATTTGGCATTATATAATACGGCCTTAGGCGGTTAACTTAGCATGAGCTTAATGGCTCGTAAGTCCAGTATTTTGATGCTTCGTGGAATACTCATTAGTCTGTTATTTTGCACTACTGCGCAGGCCGTGCCTGAGCTATGCTTGCAATCAAAAGCACGTAGCGAAATGTGCCCACATTTACTCTATAAAAAATCACCTATTGATATTGCAGGTTTAAGTGTCAAAACCGGTGATATGGTGTGCCTTTGCTTGTCCGATGTTGCTGGAATACGTGGCGCCTCTGAGGAGGAGTTAAGCCGCCCAAAATTACTGGTGTCTCTGCGTCGATTGGCTGGTGATTGGGATTTGTCAGAATCAGAATTGCTGCGCTTGATACGTAAATAGAAACACAGTGAGGATAATAAAAGCCTCTTCATATGCGATTAACTGTTTCATTTTTAACTGGTTTAGCTCAATATGGAAGATAGGCTTAGTTAGGGTCCAATTTTCACTATATATGCATGCTAAAAGTAATTTTTTGTCGATTAAAAGCCTGATTATTTGGGTTGTGATGGCGATTACATCGTTAGCATTGCTTATGGCAACAAGTATCAATTTATACGGCCAAATCAGTAGCTATCGAGTGCAACTGATAAACAACGTCAATATATTCTCTGAACTGATCAGCCGCAATGCGGTTGCAACCATCGAAGATGAACTCAATTTCAATGAAGAACGCAACCTTAGCACCCTTAGCGCGTCTGATATCCTAGAGAATGTACACATTTACCGATTTGTTGAGAACGACAAGTTAGAGTTTTTTGCAAGCTACAATAAAGATGGCGTAGCACCCGTAAATGCAAAATTTGATCGTGTTGATTCACTATCAGAGCCGACAATTGACGGCAGCACAGTAGAAATGATCCGCGAAATAAAGCGCGATAATGGAGAATTACTCGGATACACCTATGTACGCGCATCTGCCGATGGTCTTGAACGTTTGATTTCTCGCTCTATTGGGATCGCCGTAGGGGTATTGTTGCTATCTCTGTTGTTGTGCTTTTTATTAACGTTGAAGCTACAAAATACCATCACTGCGCCTATCCGTAACCTCGCGCATTTAGTACAACGTATTTCTCGGCATAAAGATTATTCAGGACGGGCTAAGCCCAGTAGCATCAAAGAATTAGATATTCTCAGTGATGCTTTTAACGCCATGATGCAACGTACTCAAGAGCACATGCAGCGCCAAAACGAAGCTGAAGAAGAGCATAGGCGCCTAAATGTTAGCCTTGAAGAAAAGGTCACACAGCGCACCCTCGCCTTAAAAGAAGCGAACAGTGAGTTAATTCAAACATTGGAAAAACTTCATCAATTCCAGCGTCAAATGGTCCAAAATGAAAAAATGGCTTCGTTGGGGGACATGGTGGCAGGGGTTGCTCACGAAGTAAACACACCCATTGGGCTGGGTGTCACAGCATCCACCATGATGCTCGACCGTTTAGCCACGATGGAAAAAGACTTCGAAAATAAAACCTTAAAAGCGAGCTCTCTTTCTAAATTCATTTCAGAAGGGCAGGAAAACCTGAATATCATTTACCGCAACTTGAACCGAGCTGCCGAACTGATATCAAGCTTTAAACAAGTTGCGGTGGACCAATCTTCAGAAATTGACCGTGTTTTTTCATTCTCCAAGTTGATGGATGAAATACTGCTTTCTATGCGACCTAAGTTAAAAAGCATGAAGCATGTAATTAATATCGACTGCCCAGAACATTTATATGTCGAATCGAAAGCGGGTCCGATCAATCAAATTATCATTAATTTGATCATGAATTCCATTATTCACGGTTTTGAACACAAAGACCAAGGTGTGATTAATATAAAGGTGGCACTGATTGCAGATAAAAAAATCAGTGTGCTGTTTACCGATGATGGCTCAGGCATTCCTGAGTACCTGCGCAAACGTATTTTTGATCCGTTTGTGACAACCAAACGAGGGCAGGGGGGAAGTGGACTCGGTATGCATCTTGTTTATAACCTAGTAACGCAGGCACTAAATGGTTCTATTTCGTTGAATAGTGAAGAAGGGCATGGGGTGGAATTCACCATAGTCTTCCCGGTTAAGAAAGCCACCCTGAGCGCGCCACATTTGAATTAAGCGCATATTTAATGTTTGCTTTTTGGCGTTTTATCCCCACATCACTTTCGTACTGGAAAATATCTTCAATGTGTTGTACGCAAGTCCCTAAACATTGGGCATAAATGCCGAGTTAGGTGGGTTGTTTGCACTAGTTAAAATTTAATCTAGATAAAACCCTGATTTTTAGATATTTTCTGATAAACTTTTATCCATATTTTTTAACATGGTGTGAAAACGATGCTGACGCCCAATATTTTAATTGTAGAAGATGAAGTTGTTACCAGAACAACACTCAAAAGCCTGTTTGAAGCAGAAGGCTACAATGTATTTGAAGCCGAGAATGGCAGTGAAATGCATGAGTTTTTTGAAAATCACGCAATCAACCTAGTGATCATGGATATCAATCTTCCGGGTAAAAACGGTTTGATTTTGGCTCGCGAAGTGCGTGATCGTAAAAATATCGGTTTGATATTTTTAACTGGGCGCGACAACGATGTAGACCGTATATTGGGTCTTGAAATTGGCGCTGATGATTATTTAACTAAGCCTTTTAATCCGCGGGAACTAACCATCAGAGCAAGAAACTTGCTAACGCGTACTTTGAATAACGCAGAAGATGATGACTTACCCAGTCGTGTAAGTTTCAATGGTTGGACGCTAGATGGCGACAGCCGTAGCTTGATTTCGCCTAGCAAGAAAGAGTTTAGACTACCTCGTAGTGAATTCCGCGCATTGCATTTATTCTTGAGCAACCCAGGCAAGATATTGACACGTGAACAGTTGATCATGGAAATGACCGGACGTGAATTACGCCCTAATGACCGCACAGTTGATGTAACGATTCGACGTATTCGTAAGCACTTCGAATCAGAGGTGAATGCTGACGAGTTGATCGTGACTATTCACGGTGAAGGCTATCGCTTCTGCGGCACAGTAGACGTATAGGTCAGTTTTATCTCAGTTCAGATGTAACGAAAAGCGGCTCATCAGGCCGCTTTTTTTTATGTTTTTTCAGCTTGGCTGGTTTTGCAGTCCAACTTCGCAACTAATACCAATTATTTAATGGAATTGGTATCGCATCAATCCGGTTTGTTTAGTTTTTCCGTATCCGCTTTTTTATCATCTTTGCGTTCATATTCACCTTCAATGATATCGTCGTTTGAAGAGGGCCGTTGCCCAAATCCTTGACCTGGCTGGCCACTGAAGCCGCCTTGTGCTTGATTAATGACCTGAACCGATAGTTTGGCCAATAACCCTTTGGCAATAAGCGGGCGTGTCATGGGTAAACAAAATAAAAAGCCTAATGCATCTGTAACAAAACCTGGGGTAACCAACATAACCCCAGCGATTACCAATAGTAATCCCTCGGCAACTTCTTGGCCGGGAATAGTGCCTTGCTGCATTTTTTGTTGTGCATGAATCAGCGTGCTGATGCCTTGCTGGCGAACCAAGTAAGAGCCTATCATCGCTGTTGCGACCACGATTGCGACTGTATTCCAGCCACCAATTTGCTCGCCAACACTGATTAACAGTGATATTTCGATGATTGGTAGCAAAACGAACAATAAAAATAATTTACCCAAAACTGTCTCTTTAATTACGATATGAATGAATATAATGGCGTCGAAAGGCCGATAACCAAGGGTAACAGTGTTACAAAGTATGGCAACTGCTCATTGCTGCACCACTTAGTGGTAAGCTGTGATTGATTATCGTATTTTTGAAAGACATCACGCTCTGATAAGGTCTATATTGGCCTATTGGTGGATGCCTAATGCATTGTTGATGGTATTCCCTTATTCTAGTTCTACAGTTGTACTGAAATAAAGAAGTCGTTTTTAATGAAGTTAATACAATCGTTTTTCCTGCTATTAAGTCTGTCTTTGTGGTCGCTATCTAGTTTAGGCCAAGACAATGCTTTTGATTCTTTATTTAGCAATGAACCTGAGTTTTTAAAGGTAGATCAGGCTTTTGTGTTCGATTACGTGCAAAACGGTAACGAACTTATCGTGACATGGGACATAGCTGACGACTATTATCTTTACCAGCAACAATTTAAAGCTGTTTCTAAAAATGCCACCTTAGGTGAGCCTACTTTTCCGAAAGGGGAAATGAAGGAAGATGAGTTTTTTGATGAGCCCCAAGAGGTTTATCATCACAGCGTTTCCGTGTCGTATCCAATTTTACAATCAAGTGATGATTCAGCGGTTAAAATCCGCTATCAAGGCTGCGCCGAAGCAGGCTTATGTTACCCCCCGACCACACAAGTCGTTTATTTAAACGCTGTGAGTGGAACACAAACTGCCGCAGGCGGCGAATCTACGTTAATCGGCGCAAACAGCACGGCTGGTAAATCTGTCTCTCAGCAATTCGAATTAGCCGATTTACTGACAGGTGAACAAAGCCTGGTTTGGGTGTTATTAATCTTCTTGGCATTGGGTGTTGGTTTGGCCTTTACCCCATGCGTATTTCCTATGTATCCGATTTTATCGGGTATTGTGATCGGTCAAGGGAAGGGAATAAGCACCTCGCGGGCATTTATTTTGTCCTTTGTGTACGTACAAGGTATGGCGCTCACTTATTCTTTGCTTGGTTTAGTTGTGGCATCAGCGGGTGTGAAATTTCAGGCCGCACTACAACACCCAATCATTTTAGGCGTGCTGATCGTAATTTTTGTATTACTCGCAATGGTCATGTTTGGCGCCTATGAATTGCAATTGCCTTCTCGCTGGCAAGAAAAGCTCAATGGTATGAGTAATAAACAGAAAAGTGGCAGCTATTTCGGTGTATTGCTCATGGGGGCAATATCGGGCTTGGTTGCGTCGCCATGCACCACCGCGCCCTTAACTGGGATTCTATTGTATATCGCACAAAGTGGTGATTTGCTACTGGGTTTCAGTGCCTTGTATGCATTAAGCTTGGGGATGGGTATACCGCTAATATTATTTGGTATAACGGGTGGAAAGTTACTACCTAAAGCGGGCGCGTGGATGAACATAATCAAAGTGACGTTTGGTTTTATGATGCTTGCTGTGGCGTTAATGTTCGTGGAACGCTTAGTCAATCACCTGATAACGGACATACTATGGTCGCTGTTAGGTTTAGTGACTTTTAGCTATTTTTATGTAATGAACCAAGCTAGCCACGTCAGCTTTGCCAAAGGAATACGTGCACTCGTTATTTTTATCGGCCTATTTGCATCTGCTATGTATGGTTATCAAACACTTTTCCCCCAGACGCTAACAAATACCAGTCATGATCAGCAAAGCCACCCTACCTTTTTAGTCGTTAAAGACCTAAAAGACTTTGAGCAGAAGTTAGCTGTGGCTAATGCCCAAGGTAAAACCGTCATGGTCGACTTATATGCAGATTGGTGTGTGGCATGTAAGGAATTTGAAAAGTATACCTTTCCTGATGCGCAAGTGGTTGATGCTCTAAGTAATACAGTGTGGATGCAAATTGACTTAACCGATAACACAGCAACCAATATTGCATTTCAAGAGCATTTTTCCATCTTGGGTCTTCCTACTATTTTGTTCTTTGATACCCAAGGCAATGAAATCAATGGATCTCGGGTGACTGGCTTTATGCAAGCGCCTGCTTTTGCCGCCCACGCTAAAAGCATTTTATAACCTTGGAAGTAGCGCATTTAACAAGGAATGAATAGTTGTTACCCCACCCCATGATTAAACCGTTTGCCAGTGTGTTGTTGCTCTTTGTGGTGTGCTTTACTGCAAGCGCTAACATCGTATCAGAGCGCGTGATCACCCTAGCCAACTCGATGCAAGCGACCTATACACAAGCCCAAGGACAAGGTCAGAGACAAGGTCAGGACAATACTCAACCAAAGGCCAGCGTGTTACTCATTCATGGTTGGGCAGGAAATATGAATGAAGTGGGTGATATGTACAAACGCCTAGCGGCTCAGCTAGCTAGCCATCAGATAGCGTCGCTGAGAATTAATATACGCGGTGAAAGCGAAGGGGCAAAAAATGGCTTTCGCTTAACTAGCACGTTTGCGTCCCGAGTTGTAGATGCTGAGGCAGGGCTGGCCTTTTTACGCCTGCAATATCCTGATATTCCCACAGGTGTGGTGGGATTTAGCCTTGGCGGAGCAACGGCAATAAAGTTAATGGGGTTGCACCCAGCCGATATTAATAGTGTGGTTCTTTGGTCAAGTGCAGGCGACCCAGCATTAGTGGGACAAAGTATTTTATCACCTGAACAAATGCGTGAAGTACTCGAATCAGGTGAGGTGAAAGTACCCACATGGGAAACACTGACAGTAACCAAAGAGCATGTGTTGGGGATGATGGGCCATGATATTTATCACAATGTGAGTGCGTATCAAGGCGCTCTGCTGTCAATTCGAGGCAGTGAAGATTACGTGCAACCCATTGAAAAACATTTATTTCCTTTAACCTCATCGGCCGTTGCAGAAGCGCGGGTCATTCAGGGTGCCGATCATATATTCAACACATTTGAGCAGAATCGTAATTATGACGAACGGCTAATTAAGCAAACGGTTGATTGGTTGGTCGATACACTTTAAAACGGATATTCAAAGGGCTGAGGGAAATGAAGCGCTGATTAAATACGGCTGGATTATTAGGGCAATGGTTAGGTCCATTGCCGCTAGCCCATTTTAAACGTTACCGAGTGCCAAATATTTTGTCACCAGCATCGCCTAGACCAGGCAAAATATAACCATGTTCATTAAGTTTTTCATCTACCGCTGCTGTGTAAATGTCCACATCTGGATGCTTGCTGATCACCGCTTCAATACCTTCAGGTGCCGCGACCAAAAACAATCCCATGATATGCTGACAGCCTTTTTCTTTGAGCAAATCGATGGTAGCGATTAATGTGCCCCCTGTGGCTAACATAGGATCAACAATCAGCGCTGTGCGCGCATCAACGTCTTTCACCACTTTGTCAAAATAGGCGACGGGCTGCAGAGTTTCTTCATCACGATATAAGCCCACCACACTCACCTTAGCATTAGGAATAAGCTGCATTACGCCATCTAACATGCCAAGGCCTGCACGCAAAATAGGGACTATGGTGATTTTCTTGCCCTTAATTTTCTTTACCTTGATAGGTTCGTCATTCCAGCCATTAATGTTGACCGTCTCGGTTTCTAATTCGCGGGTCGCTTCGTAGGTCAGCAGGTTGCCTACTTCACTAGCAAGCTCTCTAAAGTTCTTACTACTAATACCCGCTTCGCGCATTAAGCCTAATTTATGTTGTACTAAGGGGTGGTTGATTTCTTTAACTGACACAAGTTACCTCGAACGTGAAATAGATCTATTTAATAAGTTTACTGGCAAACAACGCACTGTGCCCAAGTAAATCTGGATAAAAGTGTAAAAAAGACTGTTGCAAGGCAACTGAATTTTCATGAATAAAGTCCATGGCTCGTTGTGCGAACTCAGTGGGGCGAGTAAAGCGTTTCTCAACGGTTTGCATGGCGCGAGAGCAGGCTTCAAGCTGTTCATAATCGTCTAGCCATTGGTGGCGCAACAGCCCCGTTTTCACTCGAGTAAAATGCGGGCTAATGTCTTGATGCAATAATGCTAAGTCATGATAAAACTGGTTAAACAGGGTGTGCTTTTTGACGTTTACTGCAGAAAATTGTTGCCAGTGTTGCATCAGCAGATAATCAAAATAGATATCTAGCACTATGCCTGAATAACGGCGTATAGATTTAGGAAACTGCTGCTTTAAAGCCAGTACGCGAGGGTGGGTATCTGTGTAGGTATCAATTTGGCGGTGCAAGCGCACACCGTGCTGCAGATCCGATGGCAAATCACCCAAGGCGCTGCCTTTAATAAAGTCGCCTAAAAAGTTACCAACCAGACTGGTTTTCGTATGTTGAGCAAGGTGCAGATGAGCGATGTAATTCATGCACATATTTGACCCTGATATTACCTTGGCGTCAAACAAGCGATAAATATACCTAGCGTGAAGATTAAATACGCAAACTTTGGGGCAATCTTCGCTGATAAGACCAGTATTTTGCTGCTAATTTGTAAGTTAGCTCTATAATGGCCTCAATTAAGTGCAATGAGTAAAGAATTTCGACGAAAATAGTCGCTAATCAGATACTTATTTGCTAATAATGAAAGATAATTATCATTTTAACGAAGATAGCGGCGTATTCTTGAAAGTTTTATTAATTAATGGTCCCAACCTCAATATGTTGGGCAAACGTGAACCTGAAGTCTATGGCTCACGCAGCCTACAAGATATTGTTGATACTTTACAAACGCAAGCGGGCGATATGGGCGTGACGATCAGTCATGTTCAATCTAATGCTGAGCATGAGTTAATTGATGCTATTCACAATGCTTATCAAAAAATTGACTTCATTATTATCAATCCAGGGGCCTTTACCCACACAAGCGTCGCCTTACGTGATGCATTATTAAGTGTTTCAATTCCTTTTATTGAAGTGCATTTATCTAATGTGCATGCACGCGAACCCTTCCGCCATCATTCATATCTTTCTGATGTTGCTGTTGGTGTTATTTGTGGTTTGGGTGAGCAAGGCTACGCCTTTGCGCTTAATGCAGCACAGCAATATGTGCAAAGTTTAACGAATTAGTTGCCGTGGTCGGTGTGCTACCGGTCGCTTATGTATACAAATCAAAAAGAGATAACATCATGGATATACGTAAAATAAAGAAACTCATTGAGTTAGTAGAAGAATCAGGAATTTCTGAATTAGAAATCACTGAGGGTGAAGAGTCTGTACGCATTCATCGTAGTGGCCAGCCGGCTGCGCAAGTACAATACTCTGCGCCAATTCAACAAGCTGCACCAGCACCTTTAGCGCCAGTAGCTGAAGCACCATCAGCACCAGTTGCTGCTGAAACTAGCGGGCACCGTGTTAAATCGCCTATGGTTGGCACCTTCTACCGTTCATCTTCTCCTGGTTCAAAACCATTTGCTGAAGTAGGTCAAAGCGTAAAAGTGGGCGATACTTTGTGCATCATCGAAGCAATGAAGATGATGAACCAAATCGAGTCGGACAAAGCGGGTGTGATCAAAGAGATATTAGTCGACAACCAAGAGCCGGTTGAATTCGATCAACCCCTATTCATCATTGAATAAGCAGGTTACTGAAAATGCTTGATAAAGTACTGATTGCCAATCGTGGTGAAATTGCACTTCGCATCTTGCGCGCCTGTAAAGAGCTAGGCATCAAGACTGTCGCTGTGCATTCCACCGCTGATGAAAGTTTGAAACACGTGCTTTTGGCCGATGAAACCATTTGTATTGGTAAGCCATCTGCGACCGAAAGTTACCTGAACATTCCACGTATTATTGCAGCAGCAGAAGTCACTAACTCAGTGGCTATTCACCCTGGTTACGGCTTTTTAGCGGAAAATGCTGATTTTGCTGAAGCAGTTGAGCGCAGCGGCTTCATTTTTATTGGTCCAAAAGCAGAAACCATTAATTTGATGGGCGACAAAGTCTCGGCCATTAAATCAATGAAGGCGGCTGGCGTACCTTGTGTTCCCGGTTCTGATGGCCCTCTAAATGACGACGAAGCGCGTAATAAGAAGTTAGCCAAAGAAATTGGTTACCCTATTATTGTTAAAGCGGCTGGCGGCGGTGGTGGTCGTGGTATGCGCGTTGTGCGCAATGAAGCTGAATTGATTGGTTCGATCGCAGCGACCAAAGGTGAAGCCGCAGCAGCATTTAACAACGATGTGGTTTACATGGAAAAATTCCTTGAAAACCCACGTCACGTCGAAATTCAAGTGCTTGCAGACGGCCAAGGCAATGCTATTCATTTAGGTGAGCGTGATTGTTCAATGCAACGCCGTCACCAGAAAGTGGTAGAAGAAGCCCCAGCCCCTGGTATTAGTGAAGAAATGCGTGCCAAAATTGGTGCACGTTGTTGCCAAGCGTGTATCGATATCGGGTATCGTGGAGCGGGAACATTTGAATTCTTGTTCGAAAATGGTGAGTTTTATTTCATTGAAATGAACACCCGTATTCAGGTTGAGCACCCAGTATCAGAGATGATTACAGGGGTCGATTTGATAAAAGAACAACTGCGCATCGCAGATGGTCAAAAGTTGACGATTTCTCAAGACCAGATTCAGGTTCGTGGGCATGCTATTGAGTGCCGTATTAATGCTGAAGACCCAGATACGTTTATACCAAGCCCGGGTAAAATCAATATGTTTCACCCACCAGGTGGTTTAGGGGTGCGTTGGGATTCACATATTTATGCTGGTTACTCTGTACCGCCAAACTATGATTCTATGATTGGTAAGTTGATCACTTACGGTGAGACGCGTGAAGTCGCCATCGCCAGAATGCAACATGCATTGGGTGAGTTGGTTATTGAAGGAATCAAAACTAATATCCCACTACAGCAGCGTATTATGGCAGATGAAGCCTTTGCTGCTGGCGGTGCGAATATACATTACCTTGAGAAGAAGTTAGGCCTAGGCGGTCATTAATCTTCGTAAAGTGTTATGACGAGAGAGTGCTTCGGCACTCTTTTTTTTTGCGTGCTTAGTTTGGTATTAGTTTGAGTTGCTTTAAATACCGTAACGAGTACCAAGCCACTAAAATACCGGAAATAACATTCGCCAGGGCGATGCCCACAAAGACGTAATCTGCTTTTGCATATAGGGCACCGACCCAAGACAAGGGCACGTAAAACAATGCAGAGCGAACCACATAGTAGCCCAAGCCCATCTTGGCTTTGCCAATGGCATTAAACGCTGCCGCAGCCACTATGACGATGCCATAGCCCCAAACACTCATGGGAATAATGCGCAGATAAATAAGCGCCAACTGGGAAACTTCATTGTCATCCGTAAAACCTGCGACAATAAAAGGCCCGAAAAACCAAAGAAAGACACTTAGCAATATTGCCCATGCGACACACACCCAGTAACTGATTTTAAGCCCTTCCGTTATTCTGTGTGTTTGGCCTGCGCCCCAATTTTGCCCAGCAAGGGGACCAATAGCAGAAGACAAAGCTAACATGGGAATAACGGCAAAAAACTCCACTCGGGTGGCTAAACCAAACGCCGCGACGGACTTTTCACCAAACCAAGCGACAATGGCAGTCACAATAGCAATAGATAAAGGATTGACCATATTGCCTGCTGAGGCGGGCACTGCAATAGACAATAAATAGCGCCATGACTCAAGCAGTTGTTCTTTACTCGGAAGGTGAAAGCTCAGCAGCTTCTCGCGGATTATGAGTATTGCTAAGGATGCGAACAGGGTAAGTATTTGAGCAAACAAGGTGCCGTATGCGGCCCCTTCAATGTCAAAAGCTGGGATCACGCCCCAACCAA
Organism: Paraglaciecola mesophila; assembly: GCF_009906955.1. Taxonomy (GTDB): domain Bacteria; phylum Pseudomonadota; class Gammaproteobacteria; order Enterobacterales; family Alteromonadaceae; genus Paraglaciecola; species Paraglaciecola mesophila_A. The sequence continues at coordinate 2,896,235 of NZ_CP047656.1, read as the reverse complement.
AAATCAAAATAGGGGTGGCCACAATATTGACCAATGCAGAGCCTATCATCATTAAGCTAGGCCAAAAGGCATCACCTACGCAACGAACTAGGGCGTTGGCGATCATGGGGACCACCAAAAAGGGTACAGAAATAAACCAAATGCGCATATAGCGTGCACCGAGTTCCAGAACGTCGCCCTTTGCGCCAAGTACGCTAAGTAATGGCTTAACGTAGATATAACCTACTACCGCGACCACCATCACGACCGTTATGCCCAGTAATAGGCTATCAGTAGATAATCGCTTGGCTTGTTCTTTATTATTGGCACCTACCGCGCGAGAAACGGCAGACGCAGCGCCCACCCCCAATCCAATTGCCAAGCTAGAGATGCTCATCGTTACCGGAAAACTAAATGACAAAGCGGCGAGGTAGTCTGTGCCTAATTGACTGACAAAGTAGGTATCAATTAAAGAAACAGACAACACGGCAATAATACCGAGGATCATAGGTAAGGTAAGACGAGACAACACTTTATAAACAGGGGGAGTCAGTAAATCACGAGAAGGGGCCAAAATATCTCCAAAATAGTTAACGAGTAACCTCAAAACAGCCGTTTTTGAGAATGAAAGCTTTATCGAATTGCCTTACAAAGATAGTTTACGCACAACCCTATAAATAACTAATGTTATACTGACTTCTTTGCTAATTGATAAGACCTGATATGCCTTGGATCCAACTCATCATCGACACAAAAGCCGAACATGCGGAGCAAGTAGGCGACATGCTAAGCGCCAATGGCGCGCAAGCTGTTACCTTTGTTGACGCCAAAGATACTCCCATGTACGAACCCAAGCCGGGCGAAGTCATGTTGTGGCCAGAGACGCAAGTCGTTGGCTTATATGAAGCAGACCATGATATGGATGGTGTTATTGCAAGAATCAGCAAATCAAAAGTATTGGGTGTTGGTTTTCCCCATAAACTTGATCAATTAGAAGACAAAGATTGGGAACGTGAATGGATGGACAACTTTCATCCGATGCGCTTTGGCGAACGATTATGGATTTGCCCAAGCTGGCGCGAGGTGCCAGACCCAACGGCAGTGAATGTGATGCTCGATCCTGGATTAGCATTCGGAACCGGTACCCACCCAACGACTGCCCTTTGTTTACGTTGGTTAGATGCTCTTGAATTAAGCGATAAATTGGTGGTTGATTTTGGATGTGGCTCAGGAATATTAGGCATTGCTGCTATTAAACTGGGCGCTGAGCGAGTGGTGGGTATCGACATAGACCCTCAAGCACTTCTATCAAGCCAAACTAATGCGGATCGTAACCAAATAGGCGATAAAATTGAGTTGTATTTGCCCCAACATCAACCTGAATTAATGGCTGATGTGGTACTCGCGAATATTCTTGCCGGGCCACTACGCGACCTGCGTGAAGTCATTACTGGGTATTGTAAACCGGGTGGAAAACTCGTGCTTTCGGGGATATTGGCTGAACAAGCAGAAGATATAAATAACCTATACAGTCAAGATTTCAATATGGAGCCAATAGCAATAGAAGGTGAATGGGCAAGGGTGTCTGGTACGCGAAAATAGCTTCTCTTACACCAAAGTGAATCCCTACGTATTACCGGCGTAAATTTCAATTTTTAGGCCGGTTTCCTCTCCTCTTTTCACCTTATTCAAGATACCTGTACCAATTTCACCTGAGGTGTTGGCAATATTAAGCTCTTCACCGCACTCAGCGCAGGCAATATATGGAATGCCTTTTTTTCCACAAGTAGAGTGAAAATAATTTACCGGCGGCCCGTCACTGTCCACTTCCCATTTGTCTCCCCAGTGGGCAATGGCCAGTATGATAGGATATAGATCACTACCTTTCTCTGTTAATTTATATTCAAAATGTTGTCGCTTTTCATCGTATAAGGCTTTGTATAACACTCCTGATTCGACTAAACGATTTAAGCGGTCAGACAGGCGATGCTTAGTGATCCCTAGCGATTTCTGTAATTCGGAAAACTTTGTTACATTCCAAAAAATATCTCTGAGAATAAGCAATGTCCAGCGGTCACCGAATATAGATACAGAGCGAGCAATAGAGCATGTTTGTTCGTTAATTTGATTCCACTTCATGATATGGAAATTTTACCTTTTAATACCTTACTCGTGCGCGCTAGCGATGAATAAAGAAAATGAAATATCGACATACTGCGTTTTCACGTGAATATTAAAACTGAACTAGGTGGCCAATTATTTCGCTTATGTAGCGTTATGTTTAGTAGACCAACCAGCATTTAAAAAGTATTCATTGTGACAAAAATTTTAAATTGCTATAGCAAATATGAATGTAAGAAAATCAGAATACTAGTGAAAATAACTGCTTTTTATCAATTTACAGTGATTTACTTCTATTTTGTTAGATGTATTCAACATTCGCTACATATGGAATAAGAGTACGTAAGCGCTGTTTCAAAATTTCCTATGACGACTTCTTACGCCTGCCTGAAGAAAAGGATCAATAGATATGTTTCTGTCGATTCCATCAATTTCGATACTTTGGGTGAACTCCTGTGATGCACAAAATGGTGCAAGATAGATTCTATGTTGCATTAAATTGTACTGATTGGATTTCATGCAGGGTGGTAACCCACTGAATTTAAAGGGTTGTTTATTAAGAGAAATGTGGTGCTGATTTTGCTACATTTGCGCTCCTTTCATTATTAGTAACTGGTATTTAGATGTTCCAACGTTTTTCCCGCTTATCAAACGCGTCAATGCTTGTCGTATTTTCTATTTTTTGTTCCGCTGTATCTGCTGAAAAGGTCATTTATGACACGGATATGGGGATAGACGACTGGTCTGCCATGCTGGTGGTTGCGAACCACCCTCAGATTGAATTACTTGGGGTCACCTCTAATGGTGTTGGTGAGGGACACTGCGCGGATAACATGGCGAATATTCCGGGTTTGCTGGCGTTATCAAACTCTCCCGATGTGCCATTTACCTGTGGAAACGACTTTCCAATGGACGGTTATTTTGCCTTTCCTGCTCCGTGGCGTCAGCAGGCTGATACTTTGTCAGGGGTGCCAGTGCCTATAACTGATCGTAAGCCCACAGAGCTGGACTCTGTTGACTTGATCCATCAACTACTTAGTGAACAAGACGAACAAGTGGTGTTACTTAGCGCTGGTAGCTTAACTAACATCGCCCAGTGGTTGCAGAAGTATCCAGAAGATATGCCGAAGGTGTCGCGGTTGGTCATGATGGGTGGCGGCTTTGACGCGCCAGGGAATATCATAGTGCCTGGTTTTACCGGCGATCATCCCAACAAAAAAGCCGAGTGGAATATTTATGTGGATGCAGTCGCAGCAGACATCGTATTTGCATCATCTCTGCCGGTAGAAGTTGTGGGGTTAGACTTAACTAACCAAGTGATGGTGACGCCTGAATACGCCAAACGTTTTAAGTCGCAGGTTAAAACACAAGCCGCAGAGTTTTGGGATAAAGTACTAGATGACAACGACTGGTTTATTGAATCAAAAGAATACTATTTTTGGGATGTGTTGGCGGCGCTTGTGGTGGTTGAGCCAGAGTTATGCCAAGGTGATATGCAATCAGTATGGGTTGAGCATGACAAAGTCTCAGCGGGAGATAAATGGGCAGACTCGAGTATGCCGAGCATGACAGAGGCTGGCTTTGCGCGTTCTCACTATGATCCTGCTACGTTCGGGATCACCCGCATAGGTGGTGATAACCCAGCAGTTAAAATCTGTCGCCATACTCAACCACAAAGGGCGTTTGATGCACTTATTGAAATTTTGAATATCCAAGACTCGTCGAAAAACGAAGCGATATAAGCGGTAAATGTGTTTAGGCATAAAGGAGCACACGCTAGGGAGTCAATGCAACCCTATGCCTATAACACTTATTCAGGCTTCAAGTTAGCTGCCACCTAGCTAATTAAAGTCAGGTATGTCTTTGGCTAGCTTTTCAGCCAATGGTAGGGATATAGACACCGAGCTTAGGGTATTCTTGCGGCTTAAATCCATTGGCTGAGCAGTGCTTTGTTTTTTGAAAAAACCTTTATCACGCAGCTTGAAGACTCGGGTAACCGTGGGCAGTAAGCTGTTTTCTGCTAGCCATAGCAGGCCTGCAGTCACAGGCCCACCGGCGACCAAACCTAGGCCTAAGAAGCCGATGCTTAAGGCGACTTTTTTTATGCCGCCATCTTGTTCGTCATTTTCAAAATGTGCCGATAAGGCTTTAGAGTATTTTAACGACACCTCTTCAACCAATTTAGCGTTGGCCTGACCTGCAAAAAACTGATCCATCACGTCTTGATATTCTTTTTGCACCGCCGCTACATCACTGAAGGGGTCGACCAACTCTTTCCATAGTTGTGGGCGGTCAAACGAAAGCTTTTGCGGTATTTGAATAGAAGGGATATCCACTAATTCAGATTCAGTTGGTTGTCCGAGTTGAATTAAATCTGCGAATGCGCGGCTATAGCGTGTCTCGACCAAAATTTTTCGTTCACTAAACTGAGAGCTTAAGCACACAGCAAAGTTGTAATGGTAAGCCTCGGTGGCCAACCCCATTAACTCATTTATTTTTGCTTTGGCATCAGGCGCATCACCCAAAATACTCAAACACGCTTGCTCCCAGCGGGTGCGCGTCGCTTCTTTGTCGGTTTTGTTTTTCGCAGTATACAAATCGAATACCCGCTGAAAGTCATCGTTAGACACAGCAGCCATGCCGAGGGTTTCAACCTGTAAATGACGGCTACGCCCGAGCATATTGTCGAAGCCGTGGCTAATGTGTTTTTTAGGCCAAGGAATGAAGTTTTCGATGCGTTGTAAACCTGGCTCCCATTGCTTAAGCATGCGCTGTAAATCAGGCCATTCAGCACTTTTTTGCAAGGCTTGAAAGCTCTCTACGCCTTGAGCGGCCATTTTCTCGGCCACGTCTAACAATGAGCCGCTACGTGACATTACCTGTACAAAGTTTGCTTCTATTAAGGCTTTGAGTGGGGAGGAAGTGGGGTTGAGCAATGCTTGGCGCGCAAACGGATGATTAAGCAAGTAACCATCATTGATAATGATTTTTTCGCCCAATAGGGCTTTACGGATCAGCATCTGATTAAACTGCTGCAGGCCTATTTCTATATTCCAAGGGTAACGCTGCACCACATCATCAAGGGTGCCTAAATAAGTTAATGCCTGTTGCACGAATATCTACTCAATCTAAAAAAGTGTAAATTGAGTTTACCCCTTTAGTATCTGAAATTTATAGCTATTTCCTGCTATTTTTAGCAGAGATAAAGTGTTTTTGTTACTCGTCTGAGGATGATGAGGCCACAACCAAATCAAGTAAATCCATTAGCTGTTTGCCCTGTGACGGGGTGATTGATGGAAACTGACACAACACTTTATCTGGGATATCCGCGGCTTCAAGCTTCAACACTTGGCCCGCGTCACTGAGCTTTATCACTCGTTTTCGCTTATCTTGCTCATCTCTAATGATGCTAAGCAGATTTTTGTCGGCCATTTTTTTCAAAATTTGCGTCATCGCGCCACCATCGATAGCGGTTTGCTCGATGAGTTGGGCGATGGTGATCCCGTCCTTTTCCCATAACGCCATCATCACTACATATTGCGGATAGGTCAGATTCAGTGCCTGTAAAGGCTCGCGATAGGCACGGGCGATATTATTTGACGCCATATATAAGCGATGGCATAGCTGATTTTTTAATTGTAAGTTTTCAAACGACATAAGTTACCTCTAAGTGTATTTTAATTTGCATGCAAATTATTTGCAAAGCGTAAATTTCCGATCTAATATTTTGTATGCAAAATAAATTCATCGCTATATTTCAATATAGCGCTTACACCGGAGAGTCTTATGAACGTATTACAAAATGTCGCATACACAGCAAAAGCCACTGCAACAGGGGGCCGAGCAGGTTCAGCAAAATCTGATGATGGCCGTTTAGATGTAACGCTATCTACGCCGAAAGGGTTAGGTGGTGATGACGGGCAGGGCACAAATCCTGAGCAACTATTTGCTGCGGGTTATGCCGCGTGTTTTATCGGCGCATTAAAAGCGGTGGCCGGCCAAGCCAAAATTGCCTTGCCTAGTGATGTGTACATTAATTCAGAGGTATCTATTGGGGCGATTGAAAATGGTTTTGGTATTGCCGCAAAGCTGGCTGTATCACTAGGGGACATGGACAAAAGCCAGGCCCAAGCTTTGGTCGATAAAGCGCATCAAGTGTGCCCTTATTCAAATGCCACCCGTGGCAATATCGAAGTGGAAATTTCAGTTATTTAGTACTGAAACGCAGCAATAATAAGCCAGCTTTTATTAGCTGGCTTAAAAAAATACGCTATTCCAATCCGTCTTTATGATCATTTAGAGTGTCGTCGTGTTTTAGTCTCGAGGCCATCCAAATACTGCCAAGCACAAACACCGTCACAGGTATTAAAAACCACAGTTGGTCCATAGCGTTTTTCCTTATTATCTATTAATGACGCAGCACATTTCCCGTTCAAATTAATGATATTAAGCGGATTTACAACGCTTATTTCATGTTTACGTTTTGCCTAACTATTAAACTAATTGATTGCGCATCAACAGTCATAACGATTTGCATTTGCTTGAGCCTTGCACGAATAATGGGTGATTACCTCTTCAGAGCATCAGCTATTTGTGATCATAAAACACCAAGAAAAAATTGCTTCTCCACAGGTGATTCAACGTCAGTTCGAGGCCTTAGGCTACATTTGCAGCCCCTCTGTGGCGACGGCCATCTACTTAGCGTGTCACTTACAAAAGCCTATTTTGATAGAAGGGCCGCCTGGTGTAGGGAAAACAGAACTCGCCAAAATAACCGCTGCCTATTTGAATACGCCGCTAATTCGCATGCAGTGCTACGAAGGACTCGATGAGTCAAAAGCCTTATACGAATGGAAGTACGGCAAGCAATTATTGTATACCCAAGTGCTAAAAGAGCAGTTAGGGGATGTACTTAGGGGCGCGCGGGGGTTGGATGAGTCCATCGCCCGATTACATGATTTTGGTGATATTTTTTATTCACAAGATTTTCTTGAACCTAGACCCCTGTTACAAGCATTGCAAAGCGAAGAAGGCGCTGTATTGCTGGTGGATGAAATTGACAAGGCAGATCAAGAATTTGAGGCTTTTTTACTGGAGTTATTGTCAGATTATCAGGTGTCTATACCCGAAATCGGCACGGTAAAAGCGCGTTCAACGCCCATCGTGATGCTAACGAGTAACAACACTCGCGAGCTCGGGGATGCCTTGAAGCGTCGTTGTTTACACTTGTATATTCCCTTCCCCGACACTGAGCTGGAAAGTCGTATTTTGGCTGCGCAAGTGGATAACCTGGACACTCAATTGCGAGAACAAATCGTGACGCTGATTGCCAAGCTACGCGACATGCCTCTGAAGAAATCCCCAGCGGTAAGCGAAACGATTGATTGGGCGAAAGCGCTACTGCTTTTAAACGTAGAAGAGCTAGACCCGCACTGGGTTAAAGAAACGCTTAACCTGCTGCTAAAATTTCAGGATGATATCGAATTGGTCGAGCCAGAGATCACCAATTTGCTCAAAGGTGTGGCTTAAGTGCGTTTTATCGCTGATTTTATTGGTGCATTGCGTGAAGCGGGTTTACCCATATCCCCAGCCGAATCGTTAGATGCGATAAAGGCGATTGAGTTGTTAGGGCTTGAGTCGCGAGCAACCGCCAAATCTGTATTGGCGCTCACGTTAGTGAAGCGTCACCAAGACCAAGCCACGTACCACGAATTGTTTGAGTTGTATTTTGCGCATATCGAAAATGCGCATGCGAACGGCGATAATACACTCGAGTCGCTAGAAGCGACAGACAAGCAGCAAAGCCAAAGTCAAAACCAAGAAAGTGCTGAGGCAAAAGACGGGTCGGCAGCTATTGCTAGTTCTGAATTGGGGCTGTCACTCTTACAACAACAAGATATGGCGTTAGCAATTGCACAAGCTGCAAAAGCCGAAAATCTGTCTTCTATCGTGTTATTTACCCAGAAAAATCACTTCGCATACAAAATAATGCAACGTCTTGGGGGAGATGAATTAAACACTGAAATTCGCGCAATCGTGGATAGCCCTGAACAAAAAAGACTGCAAGAACAGCTTACTCAAGCCCGCGCGCGTTTGCTTGAGCAAGTGAAAGATTATGTGGAGCAGCAGTACCTTATTTTTGCTCGGCACAAGGGTGCTAAGTTTCGCGAAGATCATCTACAGCAAGCAAAATTAAGTCAACTTGAGCATACCGATTACGCACTCATGCAGCGCTTAGTGCAAAAAGCGGCGCGCAAACTCGCCACCCAACACAGTCGAAGGCGCTTAACCCGCAAGCGGGGGCAATTAGATGTTCGTAAAACTATTGCGGCAAATGCAGCGTTTGATGGTGCCTTGTTTCACACTCGCTGGAAGGCAACGCGCGTAGAGCGACCTAAAATCATGGTGATTTGTGATGTCAGTGGTTCGGTCAGCCGCGTGGCGCGCTTCTTGTTATTGTTCTTATATTCACTGCAAGACGTTATCCCCAAAGTACGCTCTTATGTATTTGCCTCAGATATGATTGAAGTCACCACGCTATTACAACAAGAAGAGATAGAATCCGCACTGGAAAAAATAATGCAATGTTGGGGCGGCCTGTCGACTGATTACGGCCAAGCACTAATGAATTTTCAGGAGCAGGCGCTAACTCATATCGACCAAAAAACCACGATCATTATGCTCGGAGATGCGCGCAATAACCAAGGGGATGGGCGCCCCGATATTTGGCAAAAGGTCTATCGCCAAAGTAAACGGGTACTGTGGCTAAACCCAGAGCAACGCAACAGCTGGGACACAGGGGATTCAATTATGGCCCAGTATTCGCCTTGGTGTAGTAGCGTTGAGCCTTGTCGCAGCCTAAACGATATTGAAGGGATATTCAGCCGGATCCTCAAATATGCTTAAACGTCGTTGTCGATATGCTTCACCCCAGAAGGGCGCAATCGCTGGCGATATTCTCTCGGGGTAACATCCGCCAAAGACTTAAATACTTTCGAAAACGAGCTAATGTCTCGATAGCCCACCCCCATACCAATGGTTTTTATGCTGTCTTGGGTGTTCCCCAAGCGATGTTTAGCTGCTTCTATACGCAATCGCTGTAAATAGCGTGAGGGCAGCTCGCCGGTTGCTTTTTGAAAGCGGCGAATAAAGGTGCGCTTACTCATGCCTATTTGATTGGCAAGGTGTTGCAGTTCAATACTTTGGGTAAAATGCTCGTCTAGCCAATCTTGTGCACGGTGAATACCAATATCACGGTGTTGACGAAATCCTGCAATGTTAATCAAATTCAAATCATAGGTGCGGCGACTATCAAAACTTATGTCTCTGGCTAAACCTGCGGCAATCGAGGCGCCACAAAATTTCTCCACAAGGTGTAAACTGAGATCCATCGATGCGTTTTGGCCATTTGAGCTGTAAATTCTCGAGTGCTCAACACTAGCTTGGTTGGCTTGCCACTGCACCTTTGGGTAACGCAATTCAAACTCACGCAAATGGCGCCAATAGGTTGTGGCGCGTCCGCCATCGAGCAGTCCCGCTTGTGCCGCCCAAAAAATACCACTGTTAACACCGGCAATACGGGCACCGCTTGCATGTTGTTGCACAAGCCAAGGTGGTATTGTCGGGTATTGCTCAATAAGATCTTGAAAATCGCCCCAATAGTGCGCCAGCATAATCAAGTCATAGGGTTCATCACCAATCACTGCGTCACTTTGAATCGTTTGCCCCCCATAAAGTTGTATCGGTTGGCTATTTGCACTGACTAACTCGCAATGAAACTGCTTATCTTTCGGTTGACGTAAGTTGACACTGTGGAAAAGTTCCAAAGAGCCATACACGGTTGACGCCCAAGCGCCGTTGAATATCAGTAATGCGACCCGCCACTTCGCTGATGACACTTTTTACTCCGTTTATAGGTTTTCAATATGGCACTTATGCCATATTAAGTGGCATTTTGCACTAAATACAATGTGGCCTAAGGGGCGTACAGTAGTGTGATGCAGCAGTATATGTGGTGGCTATTCATTAGCCTCAAAATGAAAAATAGAAAGAGGAAGCACCAGTGGACATAACCTTTTCGGCCGAGGAATTGGCCTTTCGAAACCAAGTGCGCGAATTTTTAGCAGAAAACTGGACCGAAGATTTAGCACGCAGAATCCGTGGTGAAGACGCAGAGTTCAAAGCGGCGCAAATCGAGTGGCAAAACAAACTAAACGACAAAGGCTGGTTAGCCCCAGGTTGGCCGGTAGAGCATGGCGGTGTTGCTTGGTCAGTGACTGAGAACTTCATCTTTGAGACCGAGCGTTCACTAGCTGGTGCCCCAGATGTGGTGCCTTTTGGCCTAAAAATGGTTGCACCAGTTATTTACGGCTTTGGTAACGACGAACAGAAAAAGCGTTTTTTACCGCGCATTCTTAAAAGCCAAGATTGGTGGTGCCAAGGTTATTCTGAGCCTGGCGCAGGATCCGACTTAGCTGCCCTTAAAACCAAAGCAGAATTAGACGGTGATGATTACATCGTCAACGGCGCTAAAGTGTGGACGACTTACGCTCAGTATGCCGATTGGATTTTTTGCTTGGTGCGTACTGATTCATCAGGAAAGCGCCAAGACGGTATCAGCTTTTTGCTAATTGATATGAAAAGCCCAGGCATAACAGTGAACAAAATTTCCTCGATTGATGATCACCATAGCCTAAACGAAGTGGTGTTTGACAACGTACGTGTACCCGTGGCTAACCGCATCGGCGAGCAAGATAAAGGGTGGACATACGCCAAAGCCTTATTAGCACATGAGCGTACGTCAATTGCCGCAGTGGCTGACTCAAAACGCCGTTTGCGTGACTTGCGTAAGCTACTCAGCGAAGAAATCAGCGGCGGTCGCCCATTGATTGAGGATGTGCAATTTCAAAATCGCCTGTCGAACACAGAAATTGAATTAATGGCATTGGAATACACCGAACTTCGCGTTCTGGCATCAACAGCAGATGGCAAAGGGCCAGGTGTGGAATCATCCTTGTTGAAAATTAAAGGCACTGAAATTCAACAAGCTATCCAACAGATGTACATGGACTTGGCGGGTTATTACAGCGGCGTGCTACACGGCGATGAAACCGCTGAAAGTATTGGTCACGCTTTTGGTCATGACGCAAGAAAAGCCTACATGTACGGACGAGCCGCCACCATCTACGGTGGGTCAAACGAAGTGCAGAAAAACATTACCGCTAAATACGTACTGGGTCTTTAATCATGAATTTTAATTTATCTGAAGAACAAAACATGCTCAAAGACAGCGTCGCGCGCTTTGTGCAAGACGAATACGACTTTGAAACGCGCCGTAGTAATGCCGCTAACCCGTTAGGGTTTAACCCTGACAACTGGCAAACGTTCGCAGAGTTGGGGTGGCTGTCTATTCCATTTGAAGAAGCCTATGGCGGTTTCGGTGGCGGCCCAACCGATGTTATGGCCGTCATGGAAGAAATGGGTAAAGGCTTAGTGGTTGAGCCTTTTGTGGCAACGGTATTGATGTTTGGCGGTCTGCTAAGCAAAAGCAGTAACGAAGCATTAAAAGACGCCAATATCGAAAAAATTATCGATGGGTCATTGCAAGGTGCCTTTGCATATGTAGAACGACAGAGCCGCTTTGAGTTAACGGATGTGAAAACCCAAGCCAAGCGCGACGGTGATGACTTTGTACTTAACGGTGAAAAAACCGTGGTATTTAACGGTGCCGCCGCTAATAAAGTGATTGTTTCTGCTAGAACGTCAGGAGAACAATGCGACGAAGCAGGTATCACGCTATTTTTGATTGATAGCGATGCTTCAGGCGTAGAGCGCACCCAGTATCGCTTAATGGACGGCCAGTTAGTGGCAAACATCAAGCTTAGCGATGTGCGTGTAGCAGCCACTCAAGTTGTTGGTCAGATCGATGACGGCTATAAACTTATTGATGCAGTGGTGGGCGACGTGACAATTGCTTTGTGCGCTGAAGCCATGGGTATTATGCAGAAACTGAATACTACCACCATTGAATACACCAAAACTCGGAAGCAATTCGGCGTGGCGATCAGTAGCTTTCAAGCGTTGCAACATCGCATGGTGGATATGTTTATGGCGGGCGAACAAGCCAAATCTATTTTGTATCGCGCCGTATGTGCAGCCGAAAGTGGGGCTGATGATTTAGCGAAAAATATTGCCGCGTTAAAAGTAATGATTGGCCGAAACGGCAAGTTGATTGGTGATGAAGCGATTCAACTGCATGGCGGCATGGGTCTGACGGACGAGTTAGATGTTGGTCATTACGTCAAACGTCTGATGATGATTAACACCACCTTTGGTGATGCAGATTATCAGCAACAGAAGTTTAATCGATTAGCTTATACTGATTAACAGTGTATTTTTAAGGTAAATACTGAAGCCAGCTTACACAGCTGGCTTTTTAGTTTTTTAGCATGCACTTCGTGCACTTATGAGCTGCGCTCACTAAAACATGCGCTGCGCTTACTTATGGCCTTCGGCCACAAAACATACGCTTAGCTTACCAGCATCCATGCTGGGTATGACAGACCATCCGTGGTCAGCCAATCACTTCTTTCCAACAGCCGAAAGAAGTAACCAAGAAAGGCCGTGCTCCGGCAAACTTTCTAATCCGCTAACCGCCGTGCCTTTGCTGTCATACCGGCGTGAGGAAACTTCCCTGTAAAGCGCACGCCGATCAGGTTCTTCGAAGGTGTTTAATACAAAACTCATTTTCAACCCATCCTTGGTAGTGCAGCCAGCTTCACCATCCATGGTGAATCGTTCACCCGACAGGAGCGCTGCTCCTAAAAGCCTCGGGTTCACCCCTATCTGGCCATCTGACAAGTCGCTGCTGTTATCGGGAAAGTTTGAGTCGCCAACTGATTCGCTGCGCTCACTAAAACATGCGCTGCGCTTACTTATGGCCTTCGGCCACTACTGCATGCACTTCGTGCACTTTTGAGCTGCGCTCACTAGAGCATACGCTGCGCGTACGGCATCCATGCCTACTTTCAACCCCCGTCCCGGGGATCGAGTAACTCTTTCTTCAACAGCTAAGAAAGAGTCACCAGAAAGAAGCCGCCTCCAGCAAGTCTCTATTCCCTATGCGTCTTGACTAACACAGGCCGTGAAAACGCGTTCCCGACGCGGCTTTCACTTGAATTGCATCCATGCAATTAATCCATGGTTAGCCTTCGATGCTCGGGGAGACTTGAGTCGGAAAAAAGCATACGCTTTGCTTATTTATGGCCTTCGGCCACTACTGCATACACTTCGTGCATATATCGCGTGTACTATTTGGCCACAGCTATGAAAAATAAGTGCGCATAAATATTTGCTAACAAAAGCAACGGATTCCGCTTATTTGCCGAATTTAATTCTTACCCCTGCATTGGCGATGAAGCCGTCGTTTCGCGACCAGATATCCGTGGTCCATTGGCCGCTGGCTGCTCTTGAGGGCAGTAGTAATGGGTGTTCATCAGTTTGTTTAACGTCTAACAGGTTTTCTAAATTGATAAACCAACTTGTTCTGCCTGTCGTGATTTCGCCCATTAATCCTAAGTGCCAGTATGGTTTGGACTCATCTATATACGGGTTTTCGTTTAATCTTTGCGGCCCAGTGTAGTAGGCTTCAAAGCCGACTCTGAAATTGCCGTGTTGCTCCCACATGGCAACAAAACCTGCGGAATGCCTTGGAGTAAGCGCGATCTCTCTTCTACCGTTGTTGTCTGGTGACACTTCCGTTGCATCTAAGTATAGGTAGCTTGCGGTCAGTTTTACGTCACGCCAGTAGTATCTTACTAATACTTCTGAGCCGCGGATCTGGGTTTCACCTTCAGCGTTTATGAGTCTTACCCTGTCGAGTTCATTTGAGTTGTTCGATGAGAAGGCTTGTAGTTCAGTCACGTTTTCAATGTTTGAACCAAACGCGGTAACGCTCGCTTCGATACTCTCGAATCGATAGGTTACATCCAGTGACGCGGTTTCAGCTTGTTCTTCTTCCAAGTTTTGCAAAGGCTCGAGGCGTGACAATCCAGCGGCTTCAATTTCCTCTACAAACGGCGTTGGTGCAAAGTACCCCTGTCCGTATGACCCTCTGATGGTTAAATCACCAGGGCGATATAACATCGATATTCTAGGGCTGAATTGCGTACCATATTCACTGTGATCATCTACTCGGGCGCTTACTGAGGTAGTTAGTTGCTCGTTCCATTCATAATCTAGCTGAGTAAATATGCCGGGTACTTCGTAGGTATAATCGAATTCGTTATAGGTCTCAGAGGTGAACTGTTCTGTTTGGTAAGCTAAGCCCACTAGCCAGTCAGCAGCATCGCTATAACCGGCAATACTGCTTTCTAATAAGTAGCTTTCATGTTGGTCGTCTTCTGCCAGAACGCCATAAGTATGGTCGTGATCTTGCACCATAGCAGAGGCTCTGGCATTAAGGGTCAGCGTATCGAGCATTGGCATATTGAACACCAAGCCGCCATCAATACGCTGGGAGTCTTGGGTTTGCTCATAGGGGTTGCCGTCAGCAACGACTGCCCCAGGCATGGTGCCGCCTTCGCGTTGTTCGGTCATAAAACCTGCTGTCGCGTAAAGTGATTCACCGTTTTCACCTTCCCAAAACAATCGAGGGCGAGCGGTGTAGCGCTCGTAACTCGGTAGGTCTATCCAACCATCATCGTCTATGTCTTCCTTGTTTTGATGATGAGCCCCAACAGTGAGGGAGCCTTTCACATCGTCACTTAGGGGGCTTTCTACATACGAGGTTAGGTCTTGCCCATTGCGCGTGGTTACATTGAGTAAGGCTTCGCCGTTTAACGTCTCGCCGGGTGTTCGAGAGACAAGATTAATCACCCCACCTAATGCTGAACCGCCATAGAGTGAAGATGCAGAGCCTTTAATGATTTCAACCCGGCCGAGGTCGGTAGGGGGAATTTGCAGTAAGCCAATTGATGATGCTTGGTTACCGTAAAGGGGTAAACCATCTGCCAGCAACTGAGTATAACGTCCATATAAACCTTGCAGCCGAATGTTTGCACTGCCAAGGGCGGGGGAGGTGGTTTGGACTCGAACACCACCTGTTTCAGCGACCAGCATGGAAATATTGCCTGGGCGCATGGCCGCTTTTTCTTCTATTTCTTCTCTGTCGATGAGTTCTACACGTATCGGCTGGTCATCGGCGATACGCCCTGAACGTGTGGCTTGAATCACAATATTTTCGACGTCTTCTTCGTGCTCGTGTTCGTCAGTATGTGCACTATCAAGGTGATCATCATTATGTGTTTCATTGGCCTCATGGCTGTTTTTTGGCGCATAAGCAGTCGTGTTTGCAGATGCAGCGGGTGAGTCAGCATTGGATAGTAATTCTGTGCTGTGGCTTATTTGGGTATAGCTTAGTGGTAAAACGCTTAGCGAAAAAACAATAGTCGCTGAAAAAGACGAGTAAGGCATGAAGAACTTCTTGAATCGGTTTATAAAAATTTGGGCGATCCTAAAGGTTCCTGCAACAGGAAGGTCAAGTGTTATGATCATGCCTATATCACTCAATAATGTTGGCCGCCACGAGTTAGACGATTGGCGAACATGAATGAGAATAAATCGCCTTCTGCGTATCAAATCATTCTGGACATCATATTGTTAAACAAGGACTATGTTGGCAAATGGCTTGTTTAATAACCCCTTTATCGGATTGCGCTATGCCGACCTTGTTACAGTCAATGTTTTCTCTATTATTTTCAGCTGCTATTTTGCTGGTAGGCCATGGTTTACAGTTAACCACAGTGCCGCTTTATGCCATTCATCTAGGTTGGGCTCCTGAGTTGGTCGGTTATATTGGTTCGAGTTACTTCCTTGGTTTCGTACTCGGTTGCTTAACGGTTCCACGTCTTGTGGCGCGAGTTGGTCATATTCGAGTTTTTACCGTATTAATCGCGCTTTTTACCTCTTCGTTACTCTTGATGGGGTTAGTGGATAATTTTGTTCTGTGGTTGGTCGCCCGGTGTCTCATTGGCTGGGGTATTGCAGGCATTTACATGGTAATCGAAAGCTGGCTGAATGATAAAACCTCCGCTGAACACAGAGGCAGTGTATTGTCTGTGTACACGGTCATTTCCTTGTCTGCGATTTGCTTGGGGCAGTTGCTGGTGGGCTTTGAATTAGGGTTTGCTGGGCTTTTCATGTTGGCGGCGGCACTCTTAGTTTTAGGTATAGTGCCAGTCGGCTTAACGAGACGGCCTGCGCCCCAGCCTATTCCAGCAGTAAGTTTTAGTTTCACGCGTTTATTTGCTGTGTCGCAAGTGGCTATGGTGGGGGCGTTTTTTGGTGGTTTAGTGACCGGCGGTTTTTGGGCGTTAGGCCCAGTTGTGGCCAATGCTAATGAGTTAAGCCCAAGCCAGGTGGGTGTGTTTATGGCTGTTACCATATTAGGCGGAACGCTCTTACAACTGCCAGTAGGGCGCTTGTCTGACCGTATAGACAGACGATATGTCATTACAGGTTTGGCCGTTGTTGCGGTACTAACCAGTATTGGCGCGATTTTGCTTGATAGCCGCACGCCTGAAGTGATTTATGTGACCATGTTTTTATTAGGCGGTTTGAGCTTTCCGCTCTATTCCCTATGCTTAGCCCACGCCAATGACAATACCGACTTGTCGATTATGGAGGTAGGTAGTGGCGTGTTAATGATGAATAGCGTAGGTAGCATATTAGGGCCGCTAATCGTTTCATTTTTACTAGGTTATACCCACATGGCGTTATTTATTGTGTCAGGCGTGGCATTGTCTGTTTTGGCTTGCTGGACCTTATACCGTATTCGCTTCCATGATGTGGCGCGAGAGCATTACGAGCCATTTGTCAGTATGCGCAGCACTACCCAAGAAATGGTCGAAATGGGTCTTGAAAGTGAAGAGCCTGAAGAGTCATCGGATACGAAAGTCGAGACGATAAATACTGACTAAGACATGATAGTGGAGATTGCTTCCACGTTTCGATAAAGTTAGATGGGTGTTTTTTGTGCGTTAACGATTAGGGATGAAGATATGAGATTATGGACAGCATTGTTAATACTATTGTTAGCGGGTTGCAGCAGCACTTCTCAAACCAGTGGTAATTCACTGCCCCAAACTGCGCAATTCGACGACAAAAGCGCCACCACAGATACCATGGCCTATCGCAACTTAGCCGCTGTTATTTACCCAAAATCGTTTGAGACAGGGGGTGTTTTCAGAGTCAAAGCAACAGGCAATCTTGAGGGACGGGTGTTGTTAAATACCGAATACGATTACCGTGACCCAAGAAATATTACGATTGTCATTCCTCCTAAGGTGGCTACTGAGCTTGAAGAAAACGTTAAGATGTCCCCTGAAGCTTATTTTTTGAAAAAGCGCGTTCTGGTAAAAGGGCAGCTCGTTCAAGTAAAGATTTGGTTTAGTTCAAATGGTAAGCGCAGTAATAAATATTATTATCAGACCCACATGCGCGTCGCTTCATGGAAAGATATTAGTCTTGTTGGCGATTAGGTTTCTTCGTCAGCACAACATTCTTCCTGCAAAAAGTCGATAACCGACTGCAGTTTATCGTATTTTGCTACGCAAAATAGGGTTCGGCTTTCGCGGCGTTGTAATGGCATTGATTATTGGTAGTGCTGGGGCTAGCTTAACTGAAGTGATTTTACTTAAGTCGATTTTTAAGAATCCCATGATAGTGGCATTCTTAATCGTTATTTTATCTATGGCGATAGGAGCAGGAAGCCCCTATCAAATGATTTTCTAATGCGATAGTGAATGGGCCAGATCAAATCGAGTGCGCTGTTGTGCACTCGATTTCTTAACTGTATTTAAGACAGCTTAGGCGAGATGGCGGTTAAAGAAAGTGACTGTTCGTGACCAAGCAAGCTCCGCCGCCTCAGGCTCGTATCGGCTAGTGGAGTCGTTGTGGAAGCCATGCTGAGTGTTGGGGTAAATATAGGCTTGGTAGTCAACCTTGTTGGCTTTTAAGATACTTTCGTATTCAGGCCAGCTGGCATTTACTCGGCTATCGTTTTGGGCAAAGTTGAGTAGCAAAGGGCCTTTTACTTGACTGACTAAGTTGTCAGCGGCGGGTGTGCCATAAAAAGGCACGGCTGCGTCGATGATATTAGGTATTTTAGCCGCTAAAAAGTTACTGATATAGCCGCCAAAACAAAAACCGACAACGCCAACCTTATCGCTCGTTTTGCTGTGCTGCTTAATGAAATGAGCGGCTGCGATGAAGTCGCTTTCAATTTTTTCACGATCCATACTACGCTGCATTTCTCGGCCTTTGTCGTCATTTCCTGGATAACCACCAAGGGGGAATAACGCATCGGGGGCAAAGGCGATAAATCCCTCTTTGGCTAATCTGCGTGCTACGTCTTTTATATAAGGATTCAGTCCGCGATTTTCATGTACCACTAAAACGGCTGGCGCTGGTTTAGGCATATCATTGGGTACCACTAAATATCCTTGGCCTGTGCCATGTCCATCGGGGGAATCAAACTTTTGATAGCTGGCGGTAATTGCTTCATCGTTAAAAGACACTTGTTCCGCTAAGGCATAGTTAGGTGTTAATGCACTACTGAGCGCGCCAATACTTAATCCTGCGACTGACAACGAGGCCAAACGAGTCATGAAAGTACGTCTGTCCATGTCGCCATGGGCATATTCGTCATACCAATCAAACGCTTGTTGGGGAATATATTTAGGGTCGATATGTGACATTATTATCTCCTGAAGCTCTGGGGTGAAACCTTAGTAACCCCTGCTTGAATTCGTTGCAGGAGTTGATTAGATACTTGGATCACTATATCCGGTTGCTGCAAAATAAACAGCCATTTGTAAACTCACAAGCCATCAGCGCGGGCGTATATAGATGCTAAAGAATAAGCAGTAAGTTATGTCTTTTCTGGCGTACCGGTATCAAGAGGCAGAGTGTCACGGGGTTTGGGGCGATCGTTGGTTAGCACGCACGCAGAAATGAGAACAAACAGCGCGGCGATTCCTCCCATGATTTTATAAGAGGTTGCAAAACCGATACTGTCATACATAATCCCAGCCACGATGGACAAACCACTTGCGGCAGCTTGAGTCATGAACGAAAAACCGACTAAGTAAATCGTTGAAGAAAGACGAGGGTCAAATGTTGCGACAATATACTTAAAAATAGCGACTAACATAATGGGTAGTTCTACCGCATGCAGTAACTTCATCGACGATATTGAAATAGGATCGTCAGCGAAGCCAGAGCCAATCATTCGGATGGCCATGACTACGCCGCTGAGCAATAAGCCGTTTTTAGCCCCAATCCGGTTTACTATAAAAGGCGCGACAAACATGCCGCCAGCCTCAAGAAATACTTGGAAGGAGTTTAAGTAACCAAACATCGCGTTACCCTCAGCTTTAGACGAGAACTGCGCGGCAAAATAAACAGGAAACTGTTGATCGTAAACAGAGTAAAGGCAGGTGACGCCAATAACAAAAGTAGTAAATGCCCAGAAACGTCTGTTGCTAGATAACGCTAGTACATCAGCAAAATTCAGTGCTTGCGTATCGGTACCCTTTTTATCTGGGCTATTGCTCGTTGGGGCAGTGCTAACCATCAATAATGAAATTATAAAAAGACAGGCGCAAGCACTGGCCAGAATGAAATTTAACGTTGGCGAGGTATTGAATATTTGCCCTGCAAAAAAGGTCGCAACAGCCCAGCCCACAGAGCCCCACATGCGGACCTTGCCAAACTCAAATCCAGTGGTACGGCCAATTCTTTCTATATAGGTTTCAACGGCTCCTACTCCAGCGGAGAAGGAAATACCGAAATAGAGTCCGCCAACAATAGCGCCGATTAAAAATGAGTTAAGTAATAGAGGCGTATAGACAAATATGAAGAAAGGACCACTACAGACAAGCAATGCGCCAACAACCAGTAATAAGTCTTTTCTGACTCCTAACTTGTCTTGAATAAAGCCATAGCTAGGCAGAATTAGTAGAGCTGTAATCGCGTTGACACTGAATACCAAGCCAGTTTGCTCACCATTGAGACCAATGGCTTGATTTAGCCAAATAGGGTAAAGAGAAAAGCAAAACGACCACGTTAAGAAAAAACTAAGTATGCAGATACTGAGAAGCCAGTAGTTTCGTTTTGCTGTTTGCGACGTCATATTTTTGCCTTTATGTGGGAGGGATGCCATGAGATCCACGCAATACTAACTTGCCACTAATCTCTTGAATTTTGGTATTAGCTTGCAACTCTTTCTTAATGGCGATCTGCGCCGCCATTTGCCCCATATTGAAATAGGGGAGACTGACAGTGCTAAGCTTTGGAAGTAAATTTTCAGCGATGAGTTTGTAGTCATCGTAACCTACGATAGAAATTGTCTCGGGAATTGAGTAGCCCATTTGGCGGATCAACATGTACACCCGCATTGCCATTTTATCGTTACCGCAACATATTGCTGTGGGGCGCTGTGAGCGAGACATAATGTCCTTTAATACATTGGGGAGCATGGCAAATTCATCATCTGGATCATGACAAACCGCTTCGCGCACTAATTCCTCATCTAATTCAACTCCCGCTTTTTTAAGGGCGGCTGCAAATCCATTTAGTCGTAGAGCGGTCGCTGGCATGTCTTTAAAAAGAGTGAGATAAGCAATTTTTTTATGGCCTTTTTCTAACAACGATTGGGTTAGCTGATACGCTCCCAAATAGTCATCTGGTAAGATCGTTGGATGACGTAACGTTTTTTCAAAACAGTTCACCAAAATTAATGGGCATTTATTAAATGACTGCTCAATACTGACTTCACGATGATAAACGGTTGCATAAATGATAGCTTCGGCACGTTGACGTCGAAAATCATCGACTAACCGAGAGAAGCTTTTTTTACTCCCTCCGGATTCACCAATCATGAGGAGCTTGCCATGTTTTTCACACTCGTTTTGAATACCAGCGATGATATCGAAAGAATCGGGGGTCGTGGTTAAGCGTTCTGTTATTAAACATACAATACCTTTTTCCTGACCGCGTAAAGATTGTGCGGCCGCTGATGGATAGAACTCTAGTTCATGTATTGCGTGTTCAACTTTTTGTCTTGTTTTTTCGCTGACACCCTCGTAGCCACTCAATATGCGAGACACGGTTTTCACCGAAACATTCGCTTTTAAGGCTACATCTTTAATGGAGGACATAAGGACTCTCTATTTTAACTTTGCGTGAATCAATCATCACATACAAAGAACAAAAAGTTGACAAAAAATTAATAAGTGAGATTATAATGACTAACGTTAGACATTTTTTCAAGATGTATTTTACATTTACTGTCCCTTAATTTTATAAAGGTGATTTATGCCGCTATTATCTTCCGCTGTACCCTGTGAGTCGCCGAACTCTTGGATACCTGAATTCCACTTCTATAAGCCCAATCATTGGATTAATGATCCAAACGGACTTTTTTTCTTCGAAGGGACATATCATCTTTTTTATCAAATGAATCCCGATGATGTCGTATGGGGGAATATGCATTGGGGGCATGCTACCAGTGAAGACCTAATTAGCTGGGAACACGAGCCGATCGCATTATATGCAGAGCCTGAAGGGCTAGGTTATATTTTTTCTGGTGGAGCAGTGGTTGATGTTAATAACACTTCTGGGTTTGCAAAGTCTGGTGAAACCCCCATCGTTGCCACGTTTACGCATCACTCCAAAGATGAAGTTCAAACGCAAAGCTTGGCCTTTTCACTCGATGGTGGCAAAACATTTGAAAAATACAGCAACAATCCAGTTATTCCCAATCCAGGCTTGAAAGATTTCAGAGATCCTAAAGTGGTATGGTACGAACCAGGGAACTATTGGGTCAAAGCTGTCGTTGCTGGTCAGTGCGTACATTTTTATCGCTCTGAAAATCTATTGCAGTGGGAGAAACTTTCTGAGTTTGGTCACAATATTGGGGCGCACGGTGGTGTGTGGGAGTGTCCTGATTTATTTCCATTGCATTGTGAGCAAAGCGGTGAGACTCGTTGGGTACTGCTAATCAGTATTAACCCTGGGGGACCTAATGGTGGCTCCGCTATGCAGTATTTTATCGGCGACTTCGATGGCCGTGATTTTCTCGTGCAGGACAAGGATACGCGTTGGTTGGATTATGGAACAGATTTTTACGCTGGGATAACGTTTGATAACGTCTCTGAAGCGCCCACACAACGCACAATAATTGCGTGGATGAGCAATTGGAACTATGCAAATAAGACTCCGGATAATGCTTGGCGTGGTGCGATGACACTGCCTAGAATCCTAAAGCTCGTTAAACATCCCCACAGTTACGCTTTGTGTATGGAGCCGGTAAAGCAAAGTGAGAAATTGTGGTCTTCAAAAAAGAGTAGTCACCGTGTTTTCGATGCGCCTATTGCGCTGCCTGACGCATACAAGCTGGAAATAACGCTTGAGAAAACCGCCAGTGAAACATTGCTTGAGTGGCGCAATGGGCAGGGGAATTTAATAAAATTAAAAATAGACTTAGCGAATATGTGTGCGCATTTTGACAGATCTGAAGCGGGTTTTGATAATCATGATTTTGCTGCGACTATCGATGTACCTTTGTTGGCTAGTGACAGTGAATTTATGGAAATTACGGTGTGTGTAGACACTTGTTCACTTGAATTTTTCTTTGCCAATGGCGAACGAACGCTAACTGCTTTGTGTTTTCCTGATAGTGCATTTTCTGAATTAAAAGTTAGTGGAAACTTACTTTCTGTTGCAGATAAGACCGAAATTTTAGTTTCACCTCTGAAAAAGTAAGCGTCTATTTCTCTGCTGAGGCGCAAAATTTCGACGCTTCAGCACAGTATAAAAATCTATATGTTTGTAATAAATTTGCTAACAAAATGTTGACTTGGTTAAATTTCGATCTTATTGTCTAACGATAGACATTAAGTAACTAAGAACGTGAGGACACACACTATGTTTAAGAAGCACGCTATAGCACTATCCGTTACCGCTGTTTTATTCAGCAGTCAAAACGCATTAGCCCAAGAAGTCGAAGCCCAGGCCGCTAGCGCCGAGGAGGTTGAGCAGTCGGCTGCAGAGGAGAAAAACGTTGAGCGTATTATCGTCACTGGGGTAACGCGAAACACCCACAAGATGGAAGCCACTTTTTCTATTAACACCATTACAGAGGAGGATATGAAAGTATTAGCTCCCCATGGTGCTGCAGACTTACTAGGTAATATTCCTGGATTTTTCCCTGAGGGGGGGACGGCTGGTGAATCCCATAATAATGTGTTGGTTCGCGGCTTGCCTCAGGCTGGTGGTTATCGTTACGTGCCAAATTTAATTGATGGCCTGCCTATGTATGAGGAGCCTGAAGCCCCGTTCATGAATAACGATGTGTTCATTAAGCCAGATTTGATGACAACGGCTGTTGAGGCGGTGAAAGGTGGACCAGGTGGTGTGCTTTACTCTAATGCGCTTGGCGCGGCAGTAAACTATGTTACTCGCACGGGTACGCAAGATTTTAAGGGAGCATATAAGTTAGAGGTAGGCGACTGGGGTCATGTCAGAAACGACTTTTTTGTTGCCGGACCAATCAACGATAATTTGACCTATGCACTAGGGGGCTTCTACCGCGTTGCTGACGGTATTCGCGACCCTGGATACACAGGGAATAACGGTGGACAATTACGTGGTAATTTACTGTATGTGAGTGATGACGGTTCAACGGAAGTGAAAGTACAAGCTCATGTGATTAATGATAAAACAAACTTTTATCAGAATATTCCTTATTCAGTGACCAATAATCGCGAGCCTGGTACTGCTGATAACCCATTCGAAGTTTCTCCGTCTGATGTAAACAATCTCGGGGTTGATTTTGGCGATGGCACCGTATTGTCGCATCAAACAAGTTACTACGAATTATATAACCCAGATGGTAGTCAACTTATCCTCGATATCAGTGATGGTATTGAACCCAAGTTTAATATTTTTACTCTTGAAGTTTCGAAAGACTTTGCAAACCAGTGGCGTTTAGATGCTGCCGTGCGTAGCACTAGTGGTTCCAATGGATTCTATTCATTATTTAATGATCCACCTACAGAAAGAGCACAACTAGAAGCTGAGCAATTTTCACGTATACAAAGCTTTGACGGTTTAATCGGTGACGCATACTCACAAGCCGTCGGAGTCAAGGCTTTCTATTCTGATACGGTAGCTGGTGTTGATTTATCAGGGGCAGAGCGTGCAGATAGTATTTTAGCTCACAATATACCTGTATATGGGCTCGTCGATGCAACGAGTAACGTAGCAGACGTTCGTATGAGTCGTTATTTTGAATTTAGTGAGCAATCACATGAGCTTACATTCGGGCTATATACCAGTCATTATACGTATGATGTGCAGTCTGTATTCGCCAGTGCCTGGAGTAATATTAGTGAATCTTCAAGGTTGGTAGACTTGTATGCAGTAGACGAAAATGACCAACAAGTAGGGCCATCAATTACTGAAGGAGGGGTTGATCAACCTGCTCTTTTTGGTTTAGGTGCGGATGCGACAATGCGCACAAATGCGCTATATGTTTTGGATCATATCAGCTTGATGGACGATAGACTGCAAATTGATATTGGTGGTCGCTACCAAGAGCTAGATGTGGATCGCGTCACAACAAATTCTTTCGACCCCGGTAACCAAGCAAATGATTTTACGCCGAGTGACGTTATTGTCGGTTCAACTGAAGATACGCTGGCGGATAATTTCGTTAATGTTCCAGATGGCACGCCACGCTTTGCATCCGAAAGTTATGATGACTTTGGTTGGACAATAGGCGCTAACTATCGCCTCACTGATACAATTACAACCTATTTAAGTTATGCAGACTCGTTTCGTCTGCCAGGGTTCGAAGACTATATCTTCGGCGGTCCCGCGACGAATCCTTCAACAGGGGAGATTGCACGTGGTGATCTAGTCGAAGACATTAAGCAATACGAAGGTGGAATACGCTTTGCTGACAAACGATATGAATTGAGTGCGAGCGCGTTCTACATTGACTTTGCGGCTAAAGAAAACTTGGGGCCTGCGTTAGATGACTTGACGGATACTGGTGCTAATGGCGTGTCTTGTGCCTCTGTACCAGCACCAGTAAACTGTGCAAAAGTACGAGATAGCTTTAGAACCAGTCTAGAAAACTTCGGTATCGAGCTAGAGGGTAGTTATAGTCCGAGTTGGTTTGAAGGGTTCAAATTGCAAGGCAGCGTTGTTTGGCAGGATCCGGAGCAAGGACAAGATTCAGCAGTGCGAAATGGCATCATCGAAACAGATACGGACGGTGACAATGTGAATGATACTCGCAGCTATGACATTTCAACTTCGCAAGATAGACGTCCGCGTCGCCAATCTGAGTGGTTAGTGAACCTACGTCCGTCCTATGCTTTTGCTGATTTACCGTTAACCGTGTACGGTCAATTTATGTACTACAGTGAACGTTTTGCAGCTGATGGCGACACAAACGTGACCATTTATCCTGAATATACTCAGATAAATGCAGGTGCTATTTACTCAGTTAGCGACAACATGGATTTTCAATTACATGTTAGCAACTTGAATGATGCCGACTCATTCACTGAAGGCAGCTCAGTTACCCAAGGATTGCAGTTCTCAAATGGAGACTACAAAGGTGTTGCAAGGCCTCTACTAGGGCGTACGATAAAGGCATCTTTAACGATAAACTTTTAAGATTTTAACGCTGAATTAGACGTCCAAAGTGTAATATTTAAAGCGGTAGCTCGGGCTACCGCTTTTTCGTTTGGCAGACTTATTATTTTTGCGCCAAGTGTCTGGTTGTTTTGATTGTTGCCCGTTTATCTTGAGTCTACCCCTATTTGCACAATAACCACTGTGATATTGCTATTTGACACGTAGGCTATAACAGCAGAGTCTTGCGTAAACGGTAAGTGATGGAGGAAATATGAAAATTAATCCAGCAGACTTTCGGGCGAAACAGGGTGAGGCGTGTGACCTGCATCAACGGCCTACGGATATCACGCCTTTATACACGTCTAAAAAGCATTATAAAAAGAAGCTAAAGAAGCAAATCGATAAAATGAGTGATTTGCAGCGCAAGTTATATGCGTCGAACGAACACTCTGTTCTGATAATTTTTCAAGCCATGGACGCGGCTGGCAAAGACAGCTCAATTCGACATGTAATGTCGGGTATTAACCCTCAAGGGTGCCAAGTACATAGCTTCAAACACCCCAGTCAAAATGAGCTAGAGCACGATTTTTTGTGGCGTTCGAATCTAGCATTACCGGAGCGAGGACGTATCGGGATTTTTAACCGCTCATACTATGAAGAAGTGCTAATTGCCCGTGTACATCCTGAAATTTTGCACAGCCAACACATCCCTGATGAAGCCATGCACAAAGAGCATATATGGCGCGAACGTTTCCGCTCGATCAATGATTTAGAGCAGCACTTGCATCGAAATGGCACTCGAGTGATTAAATTCTTTTTACACTTATCTAAAGAAGAGCAGCGCAAGCGCTTTTTAGCACGTATTGATGACCCAGATAAAAACTGGAAATTCAGCGATGCCGATATACAAGAGCGTGAGTTTTGGCCGCAGTATATGCACGCCTACGAAGATTGTATTGGTTCGACTACCAGCAATGAGGCTCCTTGGTATGTGATCCCCGCGGATGACAAGCGGAATGCGCGCTTGATCATCGCTAAAACCATAGTGGAAACATTCGAATCGTTGGATATGCACTATCCGGAAGTTGATGAGCAGCGCAAACTAGAATTGCAGCGTTTGCGCACGCTTTTGGTTGATCAGTCGAAATAAGTTTCAATCTGGCTTATACACAATTGGCTTGCCGCTTGTTGGGTCAATTCGGTCAAGCGAAGGTCCCTCGTAGCTATTGTTCAGTAACTCAACAACAGCTTCGCCATATTGTGAGAACCAGAAATCACCCATGCCCTTAAGGCGTTTAATATTGGTTTGGCTGATGTCGTCCATTGCATCATCTGGGGCTTTTTCGAACCCCGGTTGCTCGCGCATTTCTGCATTAACTCGTATGTAATGACCTGGTGGCGTTATAGTAATAGCTTGATAACCTACGACTTTTTCATCTGACAATACATCGATAATGCAGCCTTTTAGCATCCATTGGAGTGCTCCCCAGTGACGAGAGTCTGGCCCATTGATTTTCCGAGTTTGTGTGCCAGTGCCAATCGATAGCACGCGCCGGACGGCATCAGGCCATAGGCGACAGGCTTCGGCAATGGCGCACATGGCCGGGTTGTTCGCTACCACGCCGCCATCAATTAACCAGGCTTGTTCATTGTCTGGAGGTAGGGCCATGTCTCGGGTGGGGAAATAAGTGGGAGCGGCGCTTGAGGCATCAGCCACTTGGTATGAGAGCAAGTTTTGAAACTCACTACGGGTCGATTTAATCACATACGGGCGGTGTTTTTCGACACCATAGGTGACGGCCAAAATATGTTTGCCTTCAGGCACGTCTTTTATCTTTGCTTGGCCGAGTGATTTTTTTAAAATTTCCGTTTTACCATCCGCTTTATACTTAGGGGCGTTAACACCATCTAATTCTAAAAAGCCCCGATTTTCGGCGAAAATCTTTTTCGCATTGGTGACACTGTATAATTTATTAATGTCTTGAATGTCCATGTCGGTGGTGGCCAGTGCTAATGCGATAAGACTGCCGGTACTGGTTCCTGCGTAAAAGTCGACGCAGTCTCTGAGCGACTTTTTATGTTTTTGTTGCAGGGATTTTTCAACATGGGTTAAAAATTGCGTTGTCGCCGCACCGCGAATACCGCCTCCATCCAATGAAAGTATGAGTTTAGACATGCTCTTCTCCTGTATTTTTGCTTAAAAGCAAAGTGAGTTAATCCGTTATAACACAAGGGAAATGCAGCAAAATGACAGCAAGAATAAGCTATCCCTTTGGCTATTTAAGCATAGAAGAGTTCTTATAACATGGGTAACTGGAAGAGGATCTTTAAAGGCGCAGGTGCAAAGCAATAGGCCATTGCTTTGCATCAATAAACAAGAATCGGGGGTTAGCGCATATTGTCTAACGTACTCTCAAGGGCTGCCATACCGGTAGGTAAGTCTAGCTTGTACCCTAAATCAATAAAGGCTGAACCTAAAGCATGGATGGTACGAAATAGGTTATGAGTACGGCACTGCTCACCCATTTGCCCAATGCGTATGATATTGGGTCCAAATGAGCCGGATATTTCCACTCGGTAGCGGTTCGACATGGTGCGTAACACCTCTTTACCAATAATATCTTGGGGTAAGCGAATACCGACGACAGAGTTTAGTCGCGCTAGCTGCTCAACGTACAAATCTAACCCCATACCTTCTATCGCTGCTTGCAACGCTTTTGAGCAGCGTTCATGACGGGCAAAACGAACAGGTAGGGTTTCTGTGCATACTAAGCGCAAAGCTTCGTGAATAGCTAAAATACCAGAGACTGGGGCGGTATAGTGATAAGATTTTTTATACCAAAATTGATGACCTAACTTGGCGTCAAGGCACCAGTGGCGCAATTGGTCTGTGCGAGACTCAATGAAATTCCACGCTTTTTCTGAAAAACCCACCAAAGATACTCCAGGGATACACGACAAGCCTTTCTGGCCACCCGTGATCACAGCATCAATACCCCAGTCGTCCATGGCTAATTCCATCGTACTTAGGGTGCATACGGCATCCACTATCACCATACAGTTATGCTTTTTCGCAACACGGCAAATCTGCTCGAGTTCGGCATTGTGCACTGTATTTGAGGTTTCCCCTTGTACTATGGTCAGTACGTTGGGCTGAGTACGTATAATGTGTTGTTCTACTGCTTCTGCACTGGCAGCTTGGCGCTCGTCAATCACCACCTTAGTGACATTGGCTTGTAAACGTTCAGCCATTTCCGCCAGGCGACTACTGAAGAAGCCATTGCAAATACTCAATACATTGTCACCTGGGCGCACTAGGTTTGCTACTGCCATTTCCATGGCGGCAGAGCCTGGACCTGCAACACCTAAAATCAAGCCTTTTTCGGTTTGAAATACATATCGCGACATGACTTTTACTTGTTCGATAATCTGCGCCATGGTGTCGCCAAGGTGGTTGATCACTATGCCGTTCGCTGCCGCTACTTTGGCCGGAATAGGTACCGGCCCAGCCCCCATCATTAATAAAGGTTCGTCGGGCAAAATGTTATCTAGCGAAATAATTCCTTGTGGCACACAAATCGACACTGGGTCTCCTGAGTCATTAGACAGCTTTAAAAAAGGGTAACTAGCATATCGCCAAGCAGCGGGTACGCATAGTGCAAAATTGAAACAAATATATTTATTCTGCTGTTCGTCTTAACCAGCAACAACATGCCAAAAAATGAGCGGAAATTTTGCCCTAAAAAATGAAAGTTAAAATTTATTTTTACATTTAATATCAGTTGTTTACATGCTGTTAACCGAAAAAAGAATAAGGCTGGTAAGGGCGCTTTATTACTGTACAATGCCGCCCCTCGAAAGCATAGACTTGCTCAAAATATATCCAGTGACGCGGTTGCAACCCGCATAAGTGCTGGAAGGTTCTAGGAGAAATAAAGGTATGCATTCCTCAACTCATCGATTTTACGAAGATGTATTGGCCATATTAAGTGGCACTGTGTTTGTTGGTTTAGGCTTAGCCATCTTCAAAACATTAGGCTTATTGATTGGTGGTACTGCGGGTATCGCGTTACTGCTGAGTCAGTTTGTACCTATTAAATTTGGTTTACTGTTTTTTCTTGTTAACTTGCCCTTTTATTATATCGCCCTTAAACAGCTGGGTTGGCGTTTTACCCTCAACACGTTTGTGACAATTTCATTGGTGTCTGTGCTGGTGGAAAATATGCATTTGTTTATTTCGCTTAGCGATATTCAACCCGTTTTTGGCGCAGTCGTAGGTGGCATGCTCATTGGTATGGGTATGCTAATTTTATTCAGACATAAATCGAGTTTAGGCGGCTTAGGGATCCTTGCGTTTTACTTGCAAGGTAGCCGAGGTATTCGTGCTGGCACGTTTCAACTAGTGGTAGATAGCCTGATTGTGGTCGGGGCGTTATTTGTTATGAACCCTATTTTGTTGGCTATTTCATTGGCTGGGATGGTTACCACCAACGTTATTTTGGCGGTAAATCATAAACCAGGGCGTTATCATAGTAACTATGCTGAAACCATGGCAGAGCTAACCTCAGAAACGGCTCAAGAAGCAAAAACTATCCAACAAATCCAAACTGCTAAGGTTTCTAATCAACCGGCGAACAGCTGACCAATATCGTTAAATGCCTTAAATTCCAGAGCATTGCCACATGGGTCGAGTAAAAAAAGTGTGGCCTGCTCTCCTGGTTCCCCTTTAAAGCGTACATAAGGCTCTATTACGAAACTGACGTTGGCGGCTTGCAACCGAGCCGCTAAATCTTGCCAATCGCACATTGCCAGTACCACACCGAAATGCGGCACAGGTACGGCTTTATTATCGACCTTATTGGGGGCGGGATGGCTGGGCATTGCCGCAACCAAATGTGTGACTAGTTGGTGACCAAAGAAATTCCAATCTATCCAGTTTTCTGAAGAGCGACCTTGCTCGCAACCTAATAGCTCGCCATAAAATGTTTTGCTTGCGACTAAATCGGTTACCGGAATAGCGAGATGAAAAGGCATGATGGTCATGGTGTTTCCTTTAGGTTGAACATGGGTAAAAAGAACGGACATAAAAAAAGCCGCTTAATGAAGCGGCTTCCAGATTACAGCAATTGGCTATTACACCTCAAATGGGTGACGTAAAACGATGGTTTCGTTACGGTCAGGGCCTGTCGAGATAATATCAATTGGCACGCCCGTTAACTCTTCTAGGCGTTTGATATAGTTTTTAGCTGCTTGAGGTAATTTATCATACTCGGTGACACCGAAAGAGTTTTCACTCCAACCTGGCATTTCTTCATACACAGGGGTGATGAGTTCATAATCGTCAGCAGCCATCGGGGGGACATCTTTTACTGTGCCATCTGCATGTTTGTAACCAGTACATATGCTTAAGGTTTCTAAGCCAT